>NZ_JACJDT010000003.1:0-114509 GCF_014163675.1 Pseudoalteromonas sp. SR44-5 | reverse complement strand
AAAAAAGCCAGCTCAAAATGGGCTGGCTCAATCATTACTAAAATTAGTAACCAAATAGGGAAATCAACATGATGCTTGCGTAAACTGCAATTCAACAACAAGCAAAAGAGTAGACGCCCTCAAACCACTTTAGTTCAAAATAAATTTAAAATTGATGAAAATAATACTGCATGCGCCAAATAGCAGACATAAAAAAAGCCAGCTCAAAATGGGCTGGCTCAATCATTACTAAAATTAGTAACCAAATAGGGAAATCAACATGATGCTTGCGTAAACTGCAATTCAACAACAAGCAAAAGAGTAGACGCCCTCAAACTACTTTAGTTCAAAATAAATTTAAAATTGATAAAATAATATTGCATGAGCCAAATAGCAGGCATAAAAAAAGCCAGCTCAAAATGGGCTGGCTCAATCATTACTAAAACTAGTAACCAAATAGGGGGAAATCAACAATGATGCTTGTGTAAACTGCAATTTAACAACAAGCAAAGAAGTAGACGCCCTCACGCTAATTTAGTTCAAAATAAATCAGGCTAATTTGAAATAATGCTAACTTTTTATCAAAGAAAGCATTTGTTGTTCATCAAATTTTGTAAAACTCATTGATTTTTCAGTAAATAATGCATCAACAAGCGCTTGCTTATGTTGTTGCATTTTAAATACTTTTTGCTCAATTGAATTCGCCATTATCAGTTTATAAACAAAAACAGGATTTGTTTGACCGATTCGATAAGCACGATCTGTCGCTTGTTTTTCTACTGCTGGATTCCACCAAGGATCAAAATGGATCACAGTGTCCGCCTGAGTAAGATTAAGCCCTGTACCGCCAGCTTTTAAACTAATTAAAAATACCGACGTTTGACCACTGGTAAATTCTTCGATCATTTTATCGCGATGACGCGTTTGCCCCGTAAGCAAGCTGTAATTGATCTCCAGTGATGCTAGCTGCTGCGCAATAATATCTAATGCAGAAGTAAATTGGCTAAAAATAATAATATTACGACCTTCACTTAACATTACTGGTAAATGGCTACTCAACCAGTCAAGTTTTGCACTTCTAGCTGAGGTGTGTTCGTCAATCAAACGCGGGTGACAACATATTTGTCGTAACTTTAATAACGCCTCTAAAAAGGCTAATTTGCTCTTTTGCGCGCCTTGGGAAGCAAACAGGTCGACCATTTTCTCTTCTAGAGAATCAGTAATACTTTGGTAAATGTCTTTTTGCTGTGCTTCGAATTCAAACTCTTTGATCAACTCTGTTTTAGGTGGTAGCTCTTGTGCTACTTCAGCTTTTGTACGGCGTAAAATAAAAGGCAAGATCAGTGATTTAAGCTCTTTAGCACGATCACTATCAGCGTCACGCTCAATCGGAGTCTGAAAATGCTGTTTAAAATGAGCCTGTGAACCAAGCAATGAAGGCATTGCAAAATCTAACAATGATTTCAATTCAAATAAATTGTTTTCAATCGGTGTACCACTTAAACATAAGTTAAATTGTGCATTTAAACGCTTAACTAAACGAGATACTTGCGCACTGTCATTCTTTATATACTGCGCTTCATCAAGGATAATATTCTCAAAATACAACGGCGAGTAGTAAGCGATATCACGCTTGAGTAATGGATAAGTAGTAAGAATGCAATCTGCCTGGGCTAAATGTTGTAATTGCTCAATCCGCGCGCTACCAAATAGGGTCGTCACTTTAATACTACTGGCGAATTTAGCCATTTCATTTTGCCAATTACTTACCAAGCTCGTTGGGCAGACAATTAGCGTTGGGCCTGCTTGCTCTCGTTGCCGTGCGTTAGCTAAAAATGCAATAACTTGTAAGGTTTTGCCTAATCCCATGTCGTCGGCGAGGATTCCGCCTAACTGATGGCGTTTTAAGAACTGTAGCCATTGAACGCCTTGCTGTTGATACTCTCGAAGCCGCACGCCCGCATTCAAGCCATGTAACACTGTAGTAGCAGTAGCTGGTGCATCTAGCTCAGCTAAATAAGACTCTAAGCTGTCGTCGACTAAGTTAACCGCAAAACAGCTCATCTTCATTAAATGTACTAAAAATGATAAAGGTATAAGTAATTCATCGCGTGTTTTTATAAACTCAAAACGATCTTTAAAATCAGTAAGCGTATCAAAAGCTGGTTTTGTTATTACTCCAAACTGTTTACCATTTGCATAATAATAAAAAAGTTCGCTTTGACGATTAAGTGATTGAAATTCTGAATTATCGTTTGCTAATACGGTGGCAGCTTTAGCGTTTGAGATCATTATTTTACTAACAATTTGATGACCTTTACCACGTTTAACATCCAAGCTGACATTAGTGATTGATTTTTTTATCACTAGTTTTTTATCAGTTACCTTCCAACCACGCTGACGAAGTTTAGGCAAAACCTCGTATTTAAACCAATGCTGATGAATAACTGATTGTTTATTAAAAACAAACTCATTTTGTAAAGCCCCTTTACATAGTTCAAAGCCTAAATTTGTGAGCTCTGTGATAACGGTATTTTCAAGCGATGCATTGAGAATATTTGCTGGTGCTGAGTTTGGAGCGTAATTACCATCTTGATAGTTAAAGGTAAGCGTAAGCTTTAATTGGTTATTGCTATTACTAACATCCACAACAGCACAAGTATCTGCTACCCGTTTTATTTTTTTACGTTCAGATGATTGGTAATGAGGTATTACACCGTCACCAAAATTTGCAGCTAATTGCTTATAGACACGATCAAAATTAGCAGTATGAATGGCTGGGATCGCTTTGATATGAGCAACTTCTTCACCACTTAGTGGCGTACGTAAACGGCCTATGCGTAGTGACTCTGTATCAAGATAAGTCGGTGGTGTGGTTTTAAGTAAGAACCAAGATTGTTTACCCGTTAAACTTACATTTAATTGAATAAGATCTTTTTTGTGTGACCACGAAAAACTCAGATCTTCAGCACTATCTGCTTTAATCGACTGACGAGAGCGCCCAAAAAACAAACGCTGAGAAGCAATCAACTGCTGCAATGCGTTAAATCCCCATTGCCCTCTAAGCTCTAAATTACCAAGTGCATTTTGAGAACGGATCCAACTGTATAAACGAAAATCAGTTTCGAGTAAATCGGATGGTGTTACAAAACTATTAAGCTGCTGATCAGTAAGGTTTCTACCGAGGGTATACTGATGTTCTGCAGAGAAAGCGGCAATTTTTGGTGTTAAAATAACCCGATTGTTTTCTACATCAAGCACAAATAAAAGTACATTTTTAGCTTGTGCTGACTGGTTTTGCTTAAGTGTTGTTAGCTCTTCAAACCAATCATTAATTATATAGTCTTGGCCGTAATCACCAGAATGATCAATCTTCAGCTTTAACAATACAGCAGCCAAGTGGCGACAGTTAGTTTTGGCATTACATGAACAGTGTCGATCAACTGCAAAACCATTGGCTAACTTCTTTATCTCTATATGTTGGGTAAAAGTACTGCCTTGATTTCCAAACACCGAGGCATCAATGACAGAGAAATCATGATTATGCTCTAACCAATTAATTTGACCATTTGCTACGTACTCTTTTGCTTTACTGAGCACAGGAGGCTTAAACAGCTGTTTTATAAATCGCTCAGATAAAGGAAATTGAGTCGCTTGCTCTTGCTTGATCTCTTCAAAAATAGCGAGTAGGTCATTCTTAGATAAGTTAGCAGACATATTGCTCAGGGCAGTAAAAAATAAAAATAATTTTACCAGTATATGATTTATCGGCGTCGAGCTAAAGCATTAAAATGATTAAAAAGACTGGTTGGAGCTGATAAGTTAGTAAAAAAATGATCTCAATACAAAAACAGCTGAATTTAATAGTTAAACACAATTAACCAACAATAAACCCACAAGTTATAAACATATCGTTAATTATTAAGCGCGTTTACAGATCACATTTTTACTAAGGTATAAAAAAATAGCGGTAAGAGTGAAAAATATAGCTAATCAGTTAGTAAAAAAATGATCTATGAGCTCAATAGTAAGGTTTATTGATATTTCAGATCATTATTTTACTAACAAAACACAGTTTGGGATCAGAATTTTACTAACAAAAAAAGCCTTCAGATCAGATTTTTATTAACTAGTTAAATGCATTTAATAACTTAGTTAGCTGTTCTAAGCGCTTGTCAGTCATCACTTTATTATCAATTTTGATTGATAAATCACCACTTTTTAAATTACGTTGCAAGCTGATATAATTATTTTCTAGTAGTGCTTCTCGACGTTGAGCTGACTGTGGCTCAGCGGTAAGTAATTTAGTGATCGTCATTGCACGCTTATCATCACCAATTATATCTTCTAAGCTATTATCGTGTGTCAAATGATTTACTTGCTGATTAAAACTATGCTCATCACGTTCTTTTGCTGCAATCAGTTTTTTAGCTACTTCACGGCCAACATGATTTGCTGTTGGATAAAGGGCAAGTACGGCAGCAGGAAGCTTCTCAAAGGCTTTAATTGCATCAGCAATAGCTGTATGCGATACACCTTCAATGGCGGCTACTTCACGATAAGAGCCTTTTTTTCCCTGTGCAACTAATTCATCTTTTGTTTGTTGATATGCTTGGCCAAGTTCCCAGAGGCTCGGCGCAATATATTGGTCTGACGATACAGCTAAAATCTTAGCATCTAAATCTGTAAAATCACTCGAACTAAGAACCATGTAGTCAGCATTGCCAATTATACATGCCATACGACGACGTGAGCCGGCTAATACCAGTGTTTCATCACCTTTGTCCCAACATAGGGCGGGGTGTTGGTTACGACCATCTTCGGCTATTGCAGGGAGTATATCAGCAACAGACTTTTCATTGAGTAACACTTGAACACGACGATTTTTTGCGTACACCTTGGTGGTACTTTCTATTTCAGCATGCGGGATCACTTTGCAAACAAGTGTGATCTGACGATTAGGATCACTTGGTGCAGGCATTTTGATCACATCGCCTGCGTTTGCTTGTTCTAGTAATTCATCAAGATTACTATTACCAATTGAAGTAGCAAAAGGATCTAAGCTGGTGTCATTTTTACGTTTTTTAGCCATTTTTTGTTAACTACCTTACTTAGTTTCATTCAATTGAGATTGTGTTGATTGCCAGTTTGAACGGATCAGCATTTCTAATTCATCAACAACATCTTTTATATTTTCTTGAGCTCTGATCAGTGATTCTCTACTTGCTAAACTGTCAGATGTTTTTTGATCAAAAATAGTATTGAATGACGAAGAGCTCGCTGTAATTGCCGAGCTGTGGTTAATTGGGTAACTCATTACCTGACGACCAAATGCACTGCGTACATCTTTAACGATGTCACGCTGTGAATGATTGCCTTTTACGTAATTAGTTACTAAAAATTGCATAAAGTCCCAACCTTCATGACCTAAAGATGCAACGGTATGATAGATTTCGCCTAAGCGTTTTAAATATTTGTTATTAGCATCGAAATCAACGGCTTCAGGATGTACCGGGATCAGCATTGCCGTAGATGCCATTAAAGCATTGTAAAACATAAAGTTAAGAGATGGAGCTGTATCAATTAAAATGATATCGAATTGATCCTTAACCGGATCAATGACTTTTTCTAATAGTTTATGGTAATGACGGGTTTTTTCATAACTTGAACTATCTTTTAGCAACGTTGCAGTTTCGTGTTCAAAGTAAAAGTCATCCATACCAGAAGGCAAAATGCGTATATTTGGGATATGCGTAGGCAAAAAAGCATTTGTAACAAGTTGCTGCCAAGTTTCATCTGGATCTAAGTCAATGCAATCTCGCATTAAATCACCGACCGTGATCGGTTCAGGTTCACTGGGTGGGAAAAAACTCGATGATGACCCTTGCGGATCTAAATCAATAATACCAATACGGTAACGTTTAATGTTAGTTGTAGCAAGGGCTGCAGCAATATTTACCATACTGGTTGTTTTACCACAGCCGCCTTTTAGAGAGTTAATAACAATAACTTGTAATTTATCGTCAACATTGCGGTGATCTGGCTGAATATCCATTATATCTGCCATAGCAAATATATTTACCAAGGTGTAAGCGTAATGGCCGTTAGCACCGCGTTTAATGTTTAGCTCATCAAAATCACCATTGTCATGGCGGCGTTTTAAGGTACGATTGTTACAACCTAACAGATCTGCAGCTGCTTTTTGAGTGTAAGTTCGAAGCTCTTTTTCTTCAGATTTTAAGTGGGCACGATAATGCTGAATACGTCCTGCTAATGATTTTTCTGCGACTTCTGCAGTTGCTTTTAAAAGCCGATAGGTGGATAGCGCATTATTATGAATTGACATACTTTATTCCTCAAAGTTAGGTATTAAGTATAATGTCCATTCAATTGACTGTAAACAACTATTTATGACGACATGGCTTTTAATAACAAGACATTTAGAATTAATTTGTAATTTTAAAATTGCTTAGTATAAATAAAGAAGTTTAAAGGTGGTTAAATATATAAGGTAGTAAAGGTTAAGGGCATAAAATAGACATCTAAGTTTCTGATATATATAAATAATAGTAAAAAAAGTGGATCAGGTTTATACTTGGTTAAGATCAGATCTTTAGTAACTGACAGATCGTAATTTTACTAACTCTGAATCAGATACTTAAGTTATACACAGTTTGAACACAGGTTTACGCACAAAAACCGCTGTTGAGATCAGTTTTTTACTAAGATAATTAAGAACTTATCCACTTACAATCGGGATAAATAGGCTGTTCAATTAGTATAGATCTGATCTGTAGTTGGTATAGATCAGATCTATGCTAACTGATTCGATGATTATCCACAGGCATTAGTAAAAATTAGATTTATGTCGTGTATTTTTGGTTAAAAAACAAAAATACACGGACAAAAATACGCGTGAGTTAGTAAAATTTAGACTTATAACCGTAGTGTTAGTAAAAAACTGATCTGAAAATCAAGATCATTAAGGTTACTTAGTAAAATAGTGATCTGAACATATATTTTAATCCCAGATCAGTTTTGTACTAACTTAAACATTTAACTTTTTCTGTTTAATGTGTTGTTATTAGCTGTCGCAATAAAATTGGAAATAAGAACAATGAACCGAAAGGTCAACATCTCGGTAGATAACTTACCCGATACATTACGGGGTCAGATCCACGGGGTGGAAAGTGCAATAGATAACGAAAGCCTCGCATTATTTACAGACAATAAAGATGTGCGGGTTTCATTAGAAAATGCAGCGCATGGACTAAGGGCCTATTCGAATACTTTTAATCATTATGATTTGTGGGGACGTTTTGTTCGCTCAGGCCATAAAAAATTACCACTCGAAGAAGCACCTAAAAAAACCATTATTACTCGAAAAATATCCGAAAAAGTGGATGGCATTTTGTATGATGGTGAAATTAAAATTACTCCAGCGGTAGTAAGTACCCGTAAAGACGGTGAAGATGTTGAATATTTAGTTTGGCCATCAGATCGTGAAGAAAAAGTAGAACGTGCATTAATCCGTTTAGCTTCTAAAGGTAAAATTGTTAAAATCAATTTTAAGTCCGGTATTCAATATGCCGTGGTTTTTTCGATGAACGAATTAGCGCAAGAACTTAAAGCTGTTGGGCAATCAATGCCTTACCCACAAATCAAAGAAGCATTAGAAGCACTGCAAGGTTCTAAGCTATCGTTTAAGTATTCAGCGACAGATACTAAAAATACCAATATTGATGATTCATTTTACGAATCAAATATGAACTTTCTTTCTTCTTTGCACTTTAGTGGTAAAAAAGGGCAGGGCGGTAATGTTAAATGTGTTGCGTGCTTGAATGCGTTTGTCCATAACATGATCGATAACCTCGAATACAAAGGTTACTATTTCAATAGTGCGCAAGAATTAAAGCGCGGATTATCTCGCTGGATGATGTTGCGTCTTTATCATCTTTGGCGCTATGCGGCACCAGGAAAAACATATCATTTTAGATTGTTATCTATCATGGAAAAATATGGCTCAATCTATTCAACTGACGATATCACTGAAAATAAATTAAAAGCATTGCGTCGTGATATGACCACTACGATGAAAGATCTTATCGAAAAAGGTGCTATTTCAGAATATAGCATTACGAATGTTAAAGATGATAAAACTGGTAACATTGTAGATTATACATACGAGATGCATCCTTCAGATCAGTTTTGTGATGAAATACTTACTTTGAATAAGCATAACAAACGTATTGAAATTCAAGGTGGTAAACGCATAGTTGAAAATGCAGTTTTAATCGACGAAGATAAAATTGAAGAAATAGTCAAAGATTAACTTACCGCTTAAGCTTATTCTGACTAAGGCCGCTATATAGCGGCCTTTTTAACATAATTATTTATCAACTTGTTCCAAATATAATCTATCAACAAGAAAATCATACTCTCGTTTACGCGGATGGCTTTGTGGTTTTTGATAATCTGATAACGTACCTAGTTTTACATCCGGTTCAGGGTTTATCAAAATAAAAGGTAGTGCGGCACTAACATGATAACGATTTTGCGCGGTGTATCTCACATTTACTTGTGGGCTAACGCGGGTGGGGCGTCTTATTCGTAACTTATCTTTATCTCCTAAACTAGCGACACGTAATTGTTCTTGAGCAACGAGTGTTTGCCAACTGAGTTGATCTATCATTCTAGGATTGGAATAACCGGCTGATTTTTCGAGCATGGCTAGTGCCATCTTTTTTGTCAGTGTTTTAGTCGCGTGTTTGTGCATCCAGGTAAAACGAACTGAAAAAGGGGAGTTTACTTCAAAATGAATTTTACGGTACGCGGCGAGTGTTATTAAATTTGGTATCGCATTATGAACCGCTTCAAAGCGAGCATCATTATTATCAATGGCTAGAATACATTCTTTAAATGCAGCTTTAGCTTTATTTAATTGTTGAATTCGAGCAACAAGTTGTTTTTGATCCGCATTTTTTATTACCAGTAACCCAGGGTGACGTTTTAAAACACGACTACTTAAGCCTGATTTTTTATAGATATCGTTAAATGAATTTAAAATCAACTTTTGGCCCGTAGCACCTGTAATTTTCGTAACATTGATCGATTGAGGGACTATCTTTTCATCGTTACTATCAATATCAGGCAATTGATAATAATCAGCCTTTGAATAATCGCATTGCATTAAATCATCAATAAAGTGATTAGTTAAATCACTAAGTAAATCGAACTGACTGCGAATTTGTACTTTAGTTACCATAAGAACACATCATACAATATAGATGATAATAGTCTACCATAGCCGCAGTTAAACTAAAAACAAAGCAGCGCACAATCACCTGTTTATCTATCGTTTAATTTTACTCGATGCTAAGTATATATTATAAATCAAATAAAGTATGATGTGTTCTTTGTCTTGGTAAGGACCTTATAACGGATAGGTTGATAGTTTTTCTAACTTAAAAGTTCGATCATCTCTAAATAAGTATGTTTAAATATTGCCTTTGAGCTGATGATTAAGTACATCATGTTGCTGCAATTGTATAATCTCCGATGCGATATAGGTATTTACCTCAAGTATAAGTTGTGTAATTAAAGGGTGAGGACTAATTCTATTGTAGTTTTCAGTTGCCAATGGATACTGGTATATCAATGCAACAATTTACGGGAGCTTATTGATGTGACCAATTCTATAAATTACTCATAGGCACAATTTCAATTTTGCTTCAGGGGATTATCTAATTTGAAACAGCTTACAAATTATCAGTCGTGCAGTTGCAGTGAGTAAGTTTATGGCTGTGAGCACAAAAATAAACTGCGCTTACAGACTTTATAACCATGAAGCTTAAGTAATCGTCGATATAGTTAAAGAGCTGAACTACAGTGATAACAAGCTGCTAAACCTATCTAGTTTAAGCCAGGCATTATAAAAATGTTATATGAACGCTGAGAAATAGGCCAATAAGATGTATAGGAGTTGGAGTCAAACCAGCGCTCGAATTTTACAATTACATACTATTGCCTTAATTTAATTGCAGTGTCATTCAGGCTTGAATTGACAACTATCAGTAATTTGAGATACGTGCCAACATGAATCAAACAAGGTAGTTACAAGCAACATCAGACGAACTGAATTTCATTTAATTTAGGTATACCTCTTTATTACTCAGCACCCTTAGCACATATTTTAAACTTCAGCCATTTGATATAAAAAATAATCTAATTTCATCTGTAAAGTTAAGGTTACATAGCATTACAATTTAAGTATGATGTGTTCTTATTTTCAGTTGTAGAGTAGGCACTTAGTTTATTTACTAAGGTCTCGCTGTATTATTTAATTTTATGTTTTATATTAATAAGTTAAACAATACCCTGTGCATATTTTAAAAAATAAAAAGGTGGCAGAACAGTGCAAATCATCAATAATATTTATCTCATAACTAAATAATTGATAATTAGCGAATATAGTCCTTGAACAGGGGCACTGCATACGTTAATTTTCATCTATCAGGTAAATGTAGGAATGAGGAAATTAATATGCAGTCGTGGAACCCAAATAGCTGGAGAGAGCTCCCAATACTTCAGCAGCCACAGTATCCAGATCAAGAAGCGCTGAAAACTGTTGAAGGCCAATTAAAGAGTGCACCGCCACTGGTCTTCGCAGAAGAGACCCGTAGTTTATTTAAACAACTAGAAGACGTTTGTGAAGGCCGTGCCTTCTTACTTCAAGGTGGTGATTGTGCTGAATCATTTAGTGACTTTAATGCCGCTAATATTCGTGACACATTTAAAACAATATTACAGATGGCAGTCGTACTAACTTATGGCGGTAAATGCCCTGTAGTTAAGATTGCGCGCATGGCAGGGCAATATGCTAAACCACGCTCAGCAGATTTAGAAACCATTGATGGGGTATCTTTACCTTCATACCGTGGTGATATCGTAAATAATTTTGAGTTTACTGAACAAGCGCGTATTCCCGATCCACAACGCTTAATGACGGCTTATCATCACAGTGCAGCAACATTAAATTTATTACGCGCATTTGCACAAGGTGGACTTGCAGATTTACATCAGGTAAATCGCTGGAACATGGGTTTTGTTGCAGCAAACCCACTTAAAGAAAAATACCAACAACTTGCGGATAAGATTCAAGATGCGCTTGAGTTTATGGAAGTGTGCGGTATTAACTCAACAATTGCACCAAGCCTTAAAGAGACTGATTTATACACCTCTCATGAAGCGTTATTACTGGGGTATGAAGAAGCGCTTACTCGCCGTGATCATCTATCTGGCGATTGGTATGACTGCTCAGCACATTTTGTTTGGATTGGTGAACGTACTCGCCAACTTGATCATGCACATATCGAATTCTTTAAAGGTATTAAAAATCCAATTGGGGTAAAAGTTGGCCCAGGAATGGATCCTGACGACTTAATTCGTTTAATTGATGCGCTTAATCCAGATAACATCCCAGGGCGCTTAACATTAATTACACGTATGGGTGCTGATGTACTTCCTGAAAAGTTGCCGGCCTTAGTACGTCGCGTTCAACAAGAAGGCCGTAAAGTAATTTGGAGTTCTGATCCAATGCACGGGAATACTGAAAAAGCGACATCAGGGTATAAAACCCGAAGCTTTGACAATATTTTGCGTGAGATCAGTCAGTTCTTCGCAGTTCATAAAGCTGAGGGCTCGTATGCAGGTGGTGTTCATTTAGAAATGACTGGCCAACATGTTACTGAGTGTACAGGTGGTGCTTACGGATTATCTGATGACGATCTAGCACAGCGTTATCGCACACAGTGTGACCCACGTTTAAATGCTGATCAGGTATTAGAACTTGGCTTCTTAGTTGCAGATTTATTAAAAGACGCACGTAAGTAGAGTTTGTCCAAAAAATTAAAAGCCGCAGATGCGGCTTTTTTAATGTCCGATATTATTTTTATACCTAGTGTAACTAAAATTAAAAATATTGAAGTTAGTACTTACGTCGCTCAAGGTTAGTATCAGAAATGATCTTAGCGGAAATTTCTTCTACAGAATGATGGGTCGAATTTAAATACGCCAGCTTATATTTTTTATACAGCATTTCAACTTCGCGTACTTCGATTCGACATTGCTTAAGTGAAGCGTATTTTGAATTAGCCATACGGCGTTGGCGAATATCAGCCAACCTGACTGGATCAATCGTTAAACCAAACAGCTTATGCTTATAGGCTACTAAGCACTGTGGTAAGTTACCCGAATCTAAATCTTCTTCAGTGATAGGGTAGTTAGCTGCTTTAATACCATACTGTAGCGCTAAATATAAACTAGTTGGCGTTTTACCACTTCGGCTTACGCCGACCAAAATTATATCGGCTTCAGCATAGTTACTTATATTAGCGCCGTCATCATTCGTAAGCGCATAGTTCACGGCATCAATTCTGAAGTCATAACTTTTTTCATGCATTGAGTGAGTACGATGAATTTTAGGCACCGGCGCTACTTTCAGTTCTTGCTCAATTTTCTCACTAAATGTAGTTAAGAAATCATAAGTAACGGCGTTCGATGAGCGAATAATTTCACTTAAATTGTGATTAACAAAAGTAAAAAAAACCAAAGGTTTTTCGCCTTCGCGTTGTGCCGTTGCATTGATCAATGCTTTTATTTCGTTCGCTTTTTTTTCAGTTTCAACAAAAGGGATAGTTTTATGATTAAATTCAACGGGAAATAATGACAAAGTGGCGTGGCCAAATACTTCAGAAGTAATAGCAGTACCGTCAGAAATATAAAATGCAGTTCTCATATTAACCTTTTTATTACGTTTAATAGTTAAAATAGCCACCCTACGGTTTACGTAAGGTCTATTGCCAGTGTAGAATGAAGGTGACCTTTTTAGAAGGTTTTCTTTCTTAACTCTCACAGTTATTACTACAATTTGTTTTTTTGGAGAAAGATCCGTGCAAGAATACGTTCTCTGGTATCAAGAGCTTGGTATGCAAGATGTTCCTCGTGTTGGCGGCAAAAATGCCTCACTCGGCGAAATGATTTCTAACCTAGCAAACGCTGGTGTACAAGTCCCAGGTGGTTTTGCTACTACCGCAGACGCATTTAATGAGTTTCTTGAGCAATCAGGACTAAATGCAAAGATCCACGACATTTTAGACACACTGGACGTGGAAGATGTAAATACACTAGCAAAAGTCGGCGCTGATATTCGTCAGTGGATTATCGACACCCCATTCCAACCTAATTTAGACCAAGCCATTCGCGACGCATACAGCCAACTCCACGGCAATGCAGCAGACGATGTTTCATTCGCAGTACGTTCATCAGCAACAGCTGAAGATATGCCTGATGCATCATTCGCAGGTCAGCAAGAAACCTTCCTAAATGTACGTGGTATCGACTCAGTAATGGTCGCCATCAAGCATGTGTTCGCATCGCTTTTCAATGACCGTGCCATTTCATACCGTGTTCACCAGGGTTATGATCATCGCGGCGTAGCATTATCTGCGGGTATTCAACGCATGGTACGTTCTGATAAGTCATCGTCTGGCGTTATGTTCAGTATTGATACTGAATCAGGTTTCGAAGATGTCGTGTTTATCACCTCAAGTTATGGTCTAGGTGAAATGGTTGTACAGGGCGCAGTAAACCCTGATGAATTTTATGTTCATAAACCAACACTTGCTAAAGGTAAGCCATCTGTAGTGCGCCGTAATATTGGCTCAAAAGCGATTCAAATGATTTACTCTGCCGATCAAGCGCATGGTAAACAAGTAGAAATCGTAGATGTAGATGCAGCCCTTTCAAATAAATTCTCAATTACCGATGCCGAAGTTCAAGAGCTTGCAAAGCAAGCTGTGATCATCGAAAAACATTATGGCCGCGCGATGGATATCGAGTGGGCAAAAGACGGTAATGACGGCAAGCTATACATTGTACAAGCTCGCCCTGAAACAGTTCGTTCAAACGAAGATACGAATGTTATGGAGCGTTTTCAACTAAATGGCAGCAGTGCTGTTGTCGTTGAAGGACGTGCCATCGGTCATAAAATTGGCTCAGGTGTTGTTCGTGTACTTGATTCGATTAAAGAAATGGATCAAGTTCAACAAGGTGACATTTTAGTAACCGACATGACTGATCCAGATTGGGAACCTATCATGAAACGTGCTGCAGCGATTGTAACTAATCGTGGTGGTCGTACATGTCACGCGGCAATTATTGCCCGTGAGTTAGGTATTCCAGCAGTTGTAGGCTGTGGTAATGCAACTGACCTGATTAAAGCAGGCCAAGAAGTAACCGTATCATGTGCTGAAGGCGACACTGGCTTTATTTATGAAGGTATTTTAGATTTTGAAATCCTCACTTCACGTGTCGATAAAATGCCTGAACTACCAATGAAAATCATGATGAACGTTGGTAACCCAGATCGTGCATTTGATTTTGCACGCTTACCACACTCAGGTGTTGGTCTTGCTCGCGTTGAATTTATTATCAACCGTATGATTGGTGTGCATCCTAAAGCATTGCTAAATTTTGATGCTCAAACAGATGAGTTAAAAGCTGAAATCACACAGATGATTGCCGGTTACGAATCACCGGTTGAATTCTATATTGCTAAATTAGTTGAAGGTATTTCGACCTTAGGCTGTGCATTTGCACCAGAGCGTGTAATTGTTCGTATGTCTGATTTTAAATCAAATGAATATGCCAACTTAGTTGGCGGACAACAATACGAGCCTGAAGAAGAAAACCCAATGATTGGTTTCCGTGGCGCAGCACGTTATATTTCGGAAGATTTCCGTGACTGTTTCGCACTAGAGTGTGAAGCAATCAAACGTGTTCGTAACGACATGGATATGGCCAACATTGAAATCATGATCCCATTCGTACGTACCCTTGAAGAAGGTAAACGTGTTATTGAATTACTTGAAGAGCATGGCCTTAAACGTGGCGAAAATGGCTTAAAAGTAATCATGATGTGTGAACTTCCATCAAATGCATTACTTGCTGATGAATTTTTAGAACATTTTGATGGCTTTTCAATCGGTTCAAACGATTTAACGCAACTTACACTTGGTTTAGACCGTGACTCAGGATTAATTGCCCATTTATTTGATGAGCGTAACCCTGCAATCAAAAAACTACTTTCTATGGCAATTCAAACTGCCAAAGCAAAAGGAAAGTATGTTGGTATTTGTGGTCAAGGTCCATCAGATCATGAAGACTTTGCTGCGTGGTTAGTAGAGCAGGGCATTGATTCTGTTTCACTAAACCCAGATACAGTACTTGAAACTTGGTTATACCTTGCTAAAAAATTAGCAAAATAATCGTTAAAGTATAAAAAATGCCAGCGTTATTGTTGGCATTTTTGTTTACTCAATATGTTATAGCCTATTTATAACTTTTATCGGGCTAACTTCTTATCTAAGAACGCGCAAGATTTTGTCAGCGCTTTTTGGCAAATTGCTAAATAATGGCGTGCTTTAGGGTAATAAAAAGAGAAACACATAAGCCCTGCAATAAAAAAGATCAAAGAAGGGCCTGGTACAATAGCAAAAAATAATCCCAGCAACATAAATAAACTGCCGACTAAAACTAATACACATTTTTTCATTTCAATTCCCTCGCAATTAAGCATCTACTATGAGTATAAGTAATCACAGTCTTTTTACGATAAAAAGAGTGTTACAAACTGTAAAATCTTCAATTTCTATTGCTCTTTAGCATGATATAATCGAACAAATGCCTTAATTTACTACCGTCATGATAGCAACTATTAGCCAACAAGATGCCGCGACCGATTTAGTCGCAAGTTACTTAAAAACTATAATTAAACAAGGGTTTACTGGCGACACTGATGCAAGTTATGCCACTCGTATAACTGCATCAACTGATAACAGTATTTACCAGCAGTTACCGCAAAGTGTTATTTTTCCTAAAACTGAAAAAGATATTCAAATTGCCCTGCAAACTGCTGCACAAGACCCTTATCTATCGCTGACTTTTGGACCTCGCGGCGGTGGTACAGGCACCAACGGTCAATCATTAACTCCCGGGATCGTAGTCGATTTATCACGTTATATGCGAGAAATCCTCGAAATTAATCCTGAAGAAGGTTGGGTTAGAGTGCAAACGGGCGTGATTAAAGATCAACTAAATGATTTTTTACGCCCTTATGGATTTTTCTTTGCACCTGATTTATCAACGAGTAATCGCGCAACAATCGGCGGAATGGTTAATACCGATGCATCAGGACAAGGCTCACTGGTGTATGGTAAAACTAGCGATCATGTTTTAGGACTTACCACTTATTTAGTCGATGGCACACAAATGTCAACGACACCAATAGACATTGATAAAGCCAAACTAATTGCTGAACAAAACACTACAATCGGTAAACTGTACGCAACAGTGCTTGATATTTGTTTGTCTGAGCGTGATGCAATTTTAGCCAAGTTTCCACGTTTAAATCGCTTTTTAACCGGATATGACTTAGAACATGTGCTAAGTGATGACTTACAAACCTTTGATATGAGTAGGCTAATAACTGGCTCAGAAGGTTCGCTTGGTATTGTTACTGAGGCTAAATTAAACATCACACCTATTGCTGAATTCAAAACCTTAATCAACATCAAGTATGATAGCTTTGATTCGGCACTGCGGCATTCACCGTTTTTGGTCGATGCTCGTGCTACCTCAGTTGAAACCGTTGACAGCAAAGTTTTAAATCTTGCACGTGAAGATATAATTTGGCATTCAGTATCGGACTTAATAACCGATGTGCCAAATAAAGATATGCAAGGGCTTAACATGGTTGAGTTTAATGCTGTATCGCCTGATGACATAAAAGACAAAGTTGAGTCGCTTTGTGCATTACTCGATGATTGCGTTGCACAACAAAAAAATGGCGTAATTGGTTATCAACTTACCAGCAGTAAGGCTGATATTTTAAAAATTTATGCCATGCGTAAGAAATCAGTTGGCTTGTTAGGTAATGTTAAAGGCGCACAAAAACCTTTGGCGTTTGCTGAAGACACCGCCGTACCACCTGAGAATCTTGCAGATTATATTGTTGAATTTAGAGCTTTGCTCGATAGCCATAATTTACAATACGGTATGTTTGGTCATGTTGATGCCGGTGTATTACATGTTAGACCGGCACTTGATATGTGTGATCCCGAACAAGAAAAATTACTGCGAGTGATCTCTGATGAAGTTGTTAAACTCACAGCTAAATACGGTGGTTTAATGTGGGGCGAGCACGGCAAAGGGTATAGAAGTGAATATGGCCCTGAGTTTTTTGGTGAGCATTTATTTAAGCAATTACGACTTATAAAATCAGCTTTTGATCCTAACAATAGGATTAATCCCGGAAAAATATGTACTCCGATTGAAAGTAAGGACTCACTAGTCAGTGTTGACGGTCAAAAGCGTGCGTGGTTCGACAGACAAATTTCGGTTGATGTTAAAACTAGTTTTAATAATGCAATGACATGCAATGGTAATGGTATTTGCTTTAACTATGATGAAAACTCTCCTATGTGCCCATCATATAAAGTAACCGGTGATCGTCGTAATTCACCTAAAGGTCGCGCAAGTTTAATGCGCGAATGGTTACGATTACAAGAAGCAAAAGAGATTGATTTAATTGAGGTTGAAAAAGAACTTAACAAAGGTGAAGTGATCACCTGGTGGGAACGTTTTCAACATAGCCGCGATAAAAAGAAAGGCGTATATGATTTTTCTCATGAAGTTAAAGCCTCAATGGATGAGTGTTTAGCGTGTAAAGCATGTACCACAGCGTGCCCAATAAAAGTTGATGTACCGACTTTTAGATCACGTTTTTTAAATTATTATCACAGTTACTACGCGCGCCCACTTAAAGATTATCTAGTCGGTAATATTGAAGCCAGTGCACCATTAATGGCCAAATTTTCAAATGTAATAAACCCAATTGTAAAAACTAAATTAGTCAGCTCATTAATAAAAAAATCTGTTGGCTATGTTGATACACCCGTGCTTAGTTCACCACGTTTAACAAAACGGATTAATAAAACACACGAATTTAATTTTGCACAACTTTCAGGCTTATCTCCCGAGCAACAAAGTGAGTATGTACTAATTGTGCAAGATCCGTTTACCAGTTTTTATGAAGCTGAGCTGGTAGAAAGTTTTATAAAAATAATTTCCGCACTAGGTAAGAAGCCAATACTGTTACCGTTTAAGCCAAATGGAAAACCGCAACACGTTAAAGGTTTTTTAAATGAATTTAAGATCACAGCAAAAAATGCAGCAACATTTTTAAATTCATTATCTGAAATAAATGCACCACTTGTAGGTTTAGATGCATCATTAGTAATGTGTTATCGGGATGAATATAATTCTATTTTAGGTGATGAACGTGGTGAATTTGAAGTGCTACTTGCTCATGAATGGTTAGCAACACAATCTTTTAAATCATTAGCTAACAAAGTTGATAGCAATATAACATTTACGTTATTAAGTCATTGTACTGAAACAACCGCTTTACCAAAAGCGGCGAATGTATGGCAAACAATTTTTACTGACTTAGGCCTAAAACTTAATACAACAGCAACAGGGTGTTGCGGTATGGCAGGTACATATGGACATGAAGCGCAAAACCAGAAAAACTCTCGAGCATTATATGAAATGAGTTGGCAAGGTGTTGTAGAGAAAAATAAACCTGAGCAATTATTAGCAACCGGTTTTTCTTGTCGTAGCCAAGTTAAACGCTATGAAAAATTCAAACCAAAACACCCAATAGAACTACTAGCAGATAAGCTAAGCAATAACATTTAATATAAAAATGCCGCACGCTTTTAAAAAAGAATGCGGCATTTTTTATATCGTTTTTTTATTTTAAATAACTATCAGCAATAGGCTTGGTGCTCATACCATGAATAAAAACACTAAATAAAATAGTTGTCATAGCAATCGTAGCTATAAGGTATTTATTTTCGATGCCGCTATCGATCACCATTAAAGTAAATACAATAGATGCTAAGCCTCTCGGGCCAAACCAAGCAAAAGTAAAACGTTCTTTCATTTTTAATTTAGTAAATTGTAATGACAACATCACAGGGATAATTCGAATAAGCGTTGTACTCAGTAGTGCAAATACAGTAAGTGGCCATGATAATTCTGGCAAAACTAAATAGCTGCATACAAAACCAAATAAACACCAGATCAACAAACCAGTAAAGTCCGCGATGTGTTCACTATCTTCAACGAGTTTTAAGCGTAAAGCCTGATCGGTAAATCTATCAAAAATTAATCCAGCAACAAACACCGCAATAAAACCACTGCTATGCAAACTTTGTGCGATTGAAAAAATGGCCATTGCCATACCAACCACTAAAAATGGGCTACTATTATTTGAAAAATAATGACGTTGCATGGCAAATTTAATCGCGGGAATGATCAATCCCATTGCAGCAACTGCAACCAGAATAGCCACACCTAATTCACGCGCAAAAACAATGACCGTATCAAAAACCGAAAATGTAGATGCAGGCTCTTTTGCTAACAACATCAAGACTAAAAATATTGGCACACATAAACCATCGTTTAAACCACTTTCAGTATTGATCCCTTCACGAATTTTTTCAGGCACCGCGCTGCTATTTAATAATCCTTTACTAAGCGCTGCATCTGTCGGCGTTAATATTATTGCAACTAGTGCAGCTTGAATAAGTGTCAGCTGGGTAAACATTAAACTCGCAATAATAATTCCAGCAAACAAGGTAAGTGGTAAAGCAATAAAAAGTAATAGGCTAGGGTATTGAAAACTGTGTTTTAAAACCATCAGTTTGGTTTTTGCGGCATCAGTAAATAAAAATATGCTCAGTGTTAATTCTATTAAAGGTAATAAGTGATCTAAGTCTCTGGTTAAATATGCCGTTTTACTTGGTAGCATAAACCCGATCAACGCACCGATAATAACAAAAAACATAGGTCCGGTAATTTCAGCTCGCTCTAATTGATGCATAGATAATGAATAAATTAAAAAGGCTAAACCCACTGCAGCTAATACAACATATTCCATTTAGATTTTCCTTTTAAGTCCAGATTTTGCTCGTTCTTTGATATTTGTCTGAATATATATTTGATCGGTGGTGGCAATTTTTGCATGTCCTAAATCTTCTGATAAATGTTTTAAAGGGCGAGTTTGTGCATCATGCGTAGCACCAGTATGTCTGAGCCAATGCGCTGTTGCCGATTCTAGTTGCTCGGCATCATCAGTAAAGCCATCATCAAGTAAAGATTGTTTGGCTAAATCAAAACTTTGTTGAACTAAGCGACGAATTTGTCGAACGGTCATTCCGCCTTGACCACGAATTTTATGCACCAATGGATCAGATTCATCAACGCGGGGCAGGGCTGGTAAACCTCGGTACAACCTATAACGTTTTAAATAAGTTACAAAATCTTCACTGAGTGTGACATCGCGTAATTTATTTCCTTTGCCCATAATTCTTAAAAACCAAAAGCCATCATTATCTTGCCAAAAATGAGACATAACAGGCGACCATTGTGGTCGCTCTGATAGTTCAGAGATCCGTAAATAAAGACCTTTTAAACACGCTAAGGTAAATAAATTTCTTTCAAGATCAGGTTGTTGCTCACACTTATCACGTGTGACACCAAATACATATTCCCATTGAATATCACTCAAGGTATCAGGAATTTTTATTTGTGATTGCACAACTAAATAAGGGCTATTCTTTTTTACAACCGGTACAAAGTTAGCAAAGGTTTTTTCTTCTAAAATAGCAAACTTGTAAAATACATTTAAAGCAGTAAACATGGCCGCTAATGTTTGTTGGCTAGCAATAGATTCTTTGAGCATAAAAGGGCGCCAATTTTCGTTTAATCTACGGATCCCTTGCTCATCTTTATAGCGCCATTGCACTGAAGTCATCGCCCAGCTTTTATCGGGTTCGACCATAAAATCGACATAGGCTTCTATGTCTTCACGTTTTAATTCAAATACTGATTTTTCTGCGACTAACCAAGACCATAGGTAAAAGCGTTCGAGTTCGTTCCGAAAACGATTATATGTCGCTTCTGATTTTCGACCATAAACATATAAAAATTGATACAAAAATACTAATTCTTGCTTAGATTCAGCGACAGTCAAGCCAACTTGCTGTATAAAGGTGGCAAGTTCTGGGTATTCTGATTGCATTGTATCATCTTCAAGATGGGCAATTTGATACCGTAATTGTTTTAATGTATCGACCAAAGCAACAAGCATAATATAGTTATTTCTAATAAAATAAAGTAGTTACAGTTTAACTTTAAAGTCCGATACTGTCTAGTATTGGACTTAGTGAATGATTATATTGTTAAGCTGATCAGATAATATCAAAGCAATGTTGCTGGTTTAAGGAAGGCATATGAAAAAGTTAATAGTTTTAAGTTTAGTTGCACTAACATTAGTCCTGTCTGGTTGTGCTACAACAGGTAGTGCTTCTCCAACTGAAAAGCGTAATCTAGTGCAAAATATGCGAGCAGATACACTAAGTAAATTATACAAAGAAAAACCAGATGTTAAAGAGCAAATTAAAAATGCCGCTGGTTATGCAGTATTTGATAATGCTAATGTCAATGTTGTTTTAGCCAGCTTTGGTGGCGGCTATGGTGTGGTTAAAAATAATTTGACGGGTAAATCCACTTATATGAATATGGGTGAAGCTGGTTTAGGACTTGGTTTAGGTGTTAAAGACTTTAATGTTGTAATGGTTTTTCATAATCAAGCTGCGTTAAATCGTTTTATTGAAAATGGTTGGGCCTTCGGTGGCAATGCCGATGCAGCGGCAAAATACCAAGATAAAGGCGGTGCACTTGTTGCCGAAGCCATTGCAGATCAAGTAACTGTTTATTCATTAACCGAAAATGGCCTTGCATTACAAGCCGTACTAAAAGGCACTAAATTCTGGGTAGATTCTGAGCTAAATTAAGACCTCAAAACCCTTCTAAAAGTGGGCTAGTTCGTATGATTACGCCCACTTTAATTTATTTTAGACTATTTAACATAACGTAATTTATGGGGTATCAGCTAAAATAACTTATAGCTTAAATTTTCAATTAGTTTTAATTCAAATTTTTTATAGCTATACTTTTCAAACGCGTCAGCCAAACCAAATCTCAATTATGTATCGGGGCTATCTTCCTCCAACTGGCCCATCATTACCGTATAATGACTACGCCTTGGGGGAAAGTTAAACCGTCCGATCTTCGCCAGCTTTTAGATATAATTGGTGAAATATCGCAAAGAACAGGAAGTTAATATGAACGAAGAAGGTATTAATATAATTTTATTTATATTAGGCTCAATTGCTATTTTTGTAGCAATTATTTTTTATAACAGTCGTCCCGATTTACATAACTGTTATTCATGCGGGAAATATTTAACAGTTAATGCTCACAGGTATTGGTATAAAGTGAATGGTAAAGACGTACCATATTGTGCAAAATGCAACCGAAAGCGCAGATAACAGCTTCATAATATAGGAGGGGGTAATTCCCCTTTTTATTTACAACAAACTAAAATTTACTACTCACTTTACAACCACTAAAAGACAAAATTGTTATATTTTCAATTACACTATTTAAAGGATTAAATATGAATTTTAATGACCTGAAACTATACCTTATCATAGTCGTTGCTGGCGCTACTCTATGGTTTGCTAAAGAGGCATATGAATACAATAAGCTTCAGAACTACTTAAACAATATTGAAGAAAATCAAAAAACCATTAAACAAAGCAAGGAGCTTACATTTGATCAACAGCTTGAACTTGCTATGGAACGTCAGAGAAAATTTCAGATTGCGTCGAATAAAAATAAAGCTGATAAATATATGCGTGAAGTACGCTCTAAATATACCAAAGAAGGATATGAGGAAAAGCTTGCAGTCTGTAATTACTTCACCGATTTATATAAAAAGAATCGAACAAAAGAAAATGAATTAAAATACGTTAAAGCCTGTGACCCAATATATCACTAAGTCAAACTATCAAATATTACAGCAACACTAACCAACTAATAAAAAAGGGCTTTCGCCCTTTTCTTTTATATTACGTACCGTAATTTTTGCGTTGTTAACTATCAGTCATAAAACTACATTACTTGATAGATTAGATCATTCAATTATTTTCAGCTCAATATTTTCGCTATTGAGTTTTTTATCAAAATCATCGGCTAGTTTTTCAGTCTCGCTAAATACTGTTCGCCAATATTTTATACGTGTATCCGCATCGAGATCTGTAAAGTCGTTTCTGTCGGGGATTTTTCCGTAAGGTAAGCTGGCGATGAATTTTTTAGAGGGTGTGATCATAACCACGTTATCGTAATTTTCAGCGGCGACTTTACGTTTTAAGCTTTTATCAAACCACCCTGCTTTTGGATCTGAATTGAAATGTGGATATAGAATAAGTCCAGGATTGTTAATTTTAAAATCAAAGTGGTAATCAACAATACCACCATCGCGATACATACCAGGCGGCGATCCAGCTATATTTTTAATGCCTTGCATAACAAGTGGTATTGAGCCCGATGCGAGTAACGCATCCTTTAAGTTATCCGTTGTTAAGTCTAGTTGGGTGGTTTTAAATTTATAATTATCTTCAAGTTGAAAGTTACTGTTTGGAGCTTGATATATAAACCGCTCATATTGCTTTGTCAAAAATCGACGGTTAACTCGATTACTTAAATAGCTTTTTGTCAGCCCAAGCAGTTGCAACGCTTTTTGCTCACTGGCTACTAAGCCATTTGATTTAGCAACAATAAAATGTGGTTTGAAAACTGGATTATTAATTATTTCAGCAACACCATTGTCGCCAAATACATCTTCTAGTAACGCACGGGCTTTAGTGGTTATTTCTTGCGGTGTTGGTTTATTACTCGAGTAACGAGTTTCACTGTATGATTTTGCTAACCGCGTAATGGCGGCAACGGGATCATTTTGTGAAAAACACGCAGCGCGAAAAGCGCCAGCCGATGATCCAATTAAATTGAGTTGTGATGATCGGTTTTTAAAAAACTCACCAAAAATATACTTATCTAAACCAAATAAAGTAAACCATTTAGGGCCACCGGATGCACCTAAAAAGGCATTAAAAAGGTCGGGCTTAAAACCTTGTTCTGTAATTATTTTTGCCGCAGTTTTACCTGCATATATATCAATCATAAAAATACTTAATCATTTTCAACAACCAGCAAGGTGAATACTTATGCAAAAAACCTCGCAACAATAGTCATGTTTAGTGCCAAATACCCTGCTCGGTTTTACCTTGAATGAGCACATTTTTTGCATTAAATTCAGGCTCAATACCTTCAGCTCGTTGCCTATTATAATCGTCTGTGACATTTAAAATAGTCGGGGTGAGCAGTATTATGGCAATTACATTGACAACTGTCATCAAGCCAAGAGCAATATCGGCTAAATCCCATACTTCTTTTAATGTGGCAGACGCCCCCCACATCATCATTGATAGATATAAAAATGTGTAAATGCCGCGCCCTACTTTATTATCGAGCTTAAATAAATGTAGGTTACTTTCGGCGTAAGCGTAATTAGCCACTACCGAGGTAAAGGCAAATAAAGTAATGGCTGCTGCTACAAAGTACACGCCCCCTTGTGCTAAATGTGCGGTCATTGCCGCTTGTGTTAAGCGAATGCCTGCCATCTCACCACTGATATCAATATCAGCCAATAAGATAATCACAGCGGTACAACTACACAACACTATAGTATCAAAAAACACCCCGAGCATTTGAATATACCCTTGCGTTACTGGGTGATTTGGAATAGGCGACGCACTTGCTGATGCATGCGGCACACTACCTGCACCGGCCTCATTAGAATATAAACCACGTTGAATACCGTTTTTGATTGCCGCGCCCATTGCGCCTGCACCGGCTTCTTGCAGCCCAAAAGCAGATAAGAATATATCCTTCAACATAGCAGGCACTTGGGTGAAGTTAATCAAGGTAATAATCACAGCTGCCAGTACAAATACAATGCCCATCACCGGCACTACTCGCTCAGCAAAGCGGGCAATAGCTTTAAAGCCACCGAGTATAATAGAGCCTGCAAGTAGGGTTATGACTATGCCTGAATATAAGGTTGGAATTTCAAAAGCGAAATTAAGCGCATCAGTAATGGTGTTGGTTTGCATCGCGCTAAAAGTAAAGCCATAACCTAAGAACAAACACAACGCAAACGCGATAGCGAGACTACGACTGCCTATTCCTTGTTGAATATAATAAGCGGGGCCACCTCTAAATTCGCCTTGACTATCGCGTACTTTATACACTTGGCCAAGTACGCTTTCTGCAAAACCGGTCGCCATGCCCAGTATGGCAATCACCCACATCCAAAATATGGCGCCACTGCCACCTAATGATATCGCAACAGCAACACCGGCTAAATTGCCAGTTCCAACCCGCGCACTTAATCCGGTGCACAGTGCTTGAAACGAACTAATGTCGTTTTTATTGCATTTGCTACTGCCTTTGAGAAGGCTGAACATGTGTTTAAATTTTAAAATTTGAATCAGTTTTAAGCGTACTGAAAACCAAATACCTGTAAACAGTAAAATGTAGATCAGTATTTGTCCTTCACCCCAAAGCAGGTTATTTATACTGCCTACGATTAAATCAAACATGTTTGCCCTTGTTATTATTTTTCAACCTGCAATAGAATATATATGCTGAATTTAAGAATATTTAGTTGAAAATACTTTATCTTGCTGATATAAATTAGCAAGTATTGAGTGTATTAAAATAACAAAAAGTTATTTACAACACCCTACAATTCCCTTCATGATTGTTTGTCATAGCAATTATTAAATTTAATAGATGAATAGCTTATCGATTCGATACTACACACGAAAAATCCACAGCCACCAGCACCACTATCACCAACTTGTTTTACCACTTTGTGGCTATATAGAACTTGAAATGAATAATTTCGCGGCGCCTGTTGGTGTTGGTCAATGTGTTGTGATCCCTAAAAATACTCTACATGCGTTTAAATCAGATGAAAATGCACGTTTTATAGTGGCCGATTTATTAGAGCTCCCAAATAACTTAACGACGATGAATGCCCCCTGTTTCAGTATTGACGATAAATTAATGAGCTATCTAAGTTTTACCCAAAAGCAGTTGCAAGGTGTAACTAACATAGATGAAGCAGCGTTATGTTTTAATTTATTTTTGGTGTTACTCAGGCAACAAACTACCAATGCGACTATTGATCCGCGGATAAATAACGTTTTGTTATTAATAAAAAAAGATTTATCGATAGACTATACATTGAATGATATGGCTGCGGTTGCATGTTTAAGTGTTACTCAATTCAAAGCGGTTTTTAAGCAATGTATGCACACCAGCCCGGTTAAACATCACACGCAATTAAGAATGGAACATGCACGTTCCTTACTTTGTTACTCTGATTTACCTATAGCAGTAATTGGTGAACAGGTTGGTTATAACGACCCATCAGCTTTTAGTCGCGCCTTCACTTGCTACTTCAAACAATCCCCCACGAGACTTAAAAAAGCAGCTTTAACGTCAACAATATCGTCTTTTAAGCACAGTGTTAGATAGTAAAATTGATAAACTACCTTTATCAATTAATTTTTAATTAAATGTTTGCTATGTCTACAATTTTCGGCGTATTAGCTATTTTTTTATGGGGTGCATTAGCACTGTTGGGTAATTTAACTAAAGCATTACCGGCTTTTCAATTACTATTTATGTGCTTCTTTGTGTCGTTCTTATTGCTGTTTATTAAACGGCTTGTTACCAAGCAGCCTTTGTTAACTCTGCCTACACTTGGTAAGGCGCAAACAATTATTGGTATAGTTGGCTTATTTGGTTTTCATTTTTGTTATTTTATGGCACTTAAATATGCACCATTGATTGAAGTTAGCCTGATTGTATATTTATGGCCATTGTTATTGGGTGTTTTTGTCGCACGGTCTGAAAACAAAATAAATGCGATTATAGGCGGGCTGGTTGGTTTTATAGGGATCGTGTTTTTAATTAGTGATGGCAGTGGTTTTACTATCAATAGCCAGTACTTTTTAGGCTACCTATTTGCTGCGAGTTGTGCGCTATTATGGTCGAGTTATTCATTGTTCATGACTCGCTTTGATAATCACGTTGATGATATTGGTTGGCTTTCTCTTTATGTAGCTATTTTGGCCTTATTGGCACATATATATTTTGAACAAACAGTCACGCGTTTTTCATTAACGCAGACTGTAGGTATTTTTTTGTTAGGGTTAGGACCTGTCGGTGGCGCATTTTACTTATGGGACATCGCTTTAAAAAGAGGTAATAAAACGTTACTTGCCTCTTTGAGTTTTTTAACACCGTTACTTTCTACCGTGTTACTGGTTATGGCTCAACAAATACATTTTTCATGGGCAATTTTAATTGCATTGGCATTTGTTTTAATTGGCGCAGCGATCAGTAATTATAAATGCAGGCCTCGGAGCGTTAATGCGAGCCATTTATGACTCGCTTATTAATTACAAACTAACAACACCGGATACTTATCCAACTCACATACAACTGATCGGAATAAATTTATCAATACTAATTAGTTAGCTACAGCAACAGGATGGGTATTGTTTGCTGGGTATTGCTCAGTAAAATAGTTATTACCTGCCAATAAACCTAATTTATAATCACGACGTAGATCATTGGTTGAGCTACCAAGTAATTTGCTCGAAAGCTTTTGGTTTGCAAAAATTTGTATTATTTCTACATCTTTCGGAGGATTGGCAATAAATGCTAACTCATCCTCATACGCTTGTTCGTGTTGTAATAAGTAATCTAAGGTTTTTGGGCAATATCCTGATGCACAAACAAACGCTTTTAACTTGTTTACCCATGCCGATTGCGCTTGAAAGTCTTGATCAACTGTGCGGATCACCACAATTTTACGTGCACCACGATTGTAGGCCTCGCGCACTGGTAGTGGCGCAGCAAGGCCACCATCTAGGTAAAAGTCTGACTCAGCGTGTACGTCGGTTTTATCTATTTCATTAGCAGCTAATGCATTTAACCATGGCGTGAGTTTTACACCTTGTTTGTATAAGAATGGCAGTGCACTTGACGCTTTTAAAAGATCTCGCCATTGCTGGCCTTCACCGGTTGGTGATAAAAAATAAGGTTTTCGATCACGGGCATTAGTGGCAGTAATAAGTAACTCCCGTTCACCCAAACTGGCTTTTGCAGTTTTAAAATCAAGTGCTCTGTTAACTTCGGTAGTTTTATCAAAGTACCAGTCTAAGTCGACTATATGTTTACCTACTAAACCACGGCCTAATTGAAAAAATCGTTTGTGACGCGAAAGCCCTCTTATTAAGCGTTTGGCATACCCTTTTTGACGAGCTAAATAGCTAGTAAGGTTTTGTGAACCTGCTGAAGTACCAATAAATAAATCGAATGGGTCATATTCATGTTCAAGCCATGCATCTAGTACACCTGCGGTGAAGATCCCTCGTTGCCCACCACCTTCCGCGATCAATGCTGTTTTATCGAAAGTATTTGTGATTTTGGGGTCTTGAGGTTTCAAAATATGCCTTCCTTTGTAATTAATTTACTGGTTTATACCTTCATTTTAATGTGTTTAAATCAAACGTTAAAATTGATTATATAAATCGAATTGATTATAAAAACAGAACGCAAGCTTAAATAAGATTAGTGCTGTGTTTTGCACTTTTAAGTAGAGTTCAGAAACTAGTAAACTTTGTGTATTAGCTAGTTTCTGTATTGTAACGGGAGTTAAGTGTACCTTAGCTTAATTTTCAGTGGTTATGCTTTTATTGACCGTAAAATCTCCAACGCGTGATGACGGTCGCTACTTTGGTAAAGATCATTGGTAAAAATGAATTCATCGACACCAAGCTCTTTGACTATCATATTTAGCTTATGAGCAATGGTCACAGGACTCCCTACCACAGATAATCCTAAAAAGTTTTCAACTTGAGCCTGCTCTTGCTCATTCCATAATCCAGCCATGCTTTTAACGGGAGCTTTTAGCCATAAAGGATCACCACGTAACAGTGCTAAGATACGCTGTTTTGACGTGGTTGCTAAAAACTGTGCATGTTCATCGCTATCTGCTGCAACAATCGGTAAGCCAAGCATTACATAAGGTTTGTCTAACACATCAGAAGGTTGAAATTCACGGCGGTATAAAGCGATTGCATCATAAACAAAACGCGGTGCAAAGTGGCCAGCAAACACATAAGGGAGGCCTTTTTTAGCTGCTAGTTGCGCACTATATAAACTGGAACCAAGTAACCAAATAGGTACATTGGTATTCTCGCCAGGAATAGCGCGAACAGGGTGACTACCATCGTAAGGGCCAAATAAAGTTTGCAGTTCAGTGACTTCATCGGCAAAGTTTTCAGCGCGTCGTTCATCTCGGCGCAGAGCACGACTGGTTATATGATCGCTACCTGGTGCGCGACCTAAACCTAAATCAATACGCCCTGGGTATAAACTCTCTAACGTGCCGTATTGCTCTGCAACAATCAGTGGCGGGTGATTTGGTAACATAACGCCACCAGCACCTACTCGTATAGTTTTAGTTTGCCCTGCTATGTGGCCAATTAATACAGAGGTTGCCGCGCAGACAATTCCCGGCATATTATGATGTTCAGCCATCCAAAATCGGTTAAAACCGAGTTCATCAGCTTTTTGTGCATAAGCGACACTATTTGCAAGAGTACTTGAGACGGTGGCATCTTCTTTCATTGGGCTAAGCTCAAGTAAAGAAAACGGTATTGCAGATAACCCAGACATGCGTACTCCTCATTGCCTTTAATTAAGTGATAAAGATAATCAAAATAATTTAACCATCATTACATTAATGGGTCTGTTGGGGGGGGTAATTCAATCATTAATTTTAGCTAATCAATTAATCCAGTCGATTAAGCTAAGTGCACAGAAGTTATTGCATTGAATGTATTTACATCCATCCAATGCAATAACACTACACTAAATAAACTACATACGTTATTAGCTACATCATGCTTAACCGAAAAATTTATAGATAATTACTTTTATTTTAAATGTTTTGGATCAGGTATGCGTAATTGTTTAACGAGTGGGTGATTTATTTTTTTCATTTCAGTTAATACTAATTGAGCAACTTCTCGAGCACCAAGTTCATTGAAATGGGTATTGTCTTCTACGCCCATAGGGTAATTTGGATGTAAGTTAGGTGCTATATGCATAAAACGTAAGCGTGAGTTGATCCCACCAAGCTTTTGAAAATACTGTTGGGTCACCCGTTCCATGTCAATAAAATCGACCCCTGTCTGTTTAGCTACATCTCTTACTATATCAGCGTAAATAGGATGGGTGTCCTTGATCTGACCTTTTTCATCAAAATAACGACGCGTTACCGGGGTCATCAGTAATGGCTGTGCCTGCTTTGCTCTTACTTCAGCAATAAAATTAACTAGGTTTTGCTTATATTGCTCTGGTGTAGTGTAGCGGTCTACTTTCTGTTTTGACTGATCGTTATGACCAAATTGAATGATCACAAAATCATCTTTATTAAGTTCATTTATAATGCCCGCCCACAAGCCTTCACTGATAAAGGTGCGTGTACTACGACCATTTTTAGCACGATTTTTAACGTCAATTCTGTCATTAAAAAAGATACTAAAGGGCATTCCCCAACCTGTTTCAGGGTAATCCTTCACTTCTTTAATTGACATGGTTGAATCCCCTGCCATAAAAAGCTGAACTTTAGTAGTTGCTGACATACTTGAAAAACTCATCATGATAAATATTGCTGCAATTAATTTTCCCATTCTACTCGCTCTTTGTCGTTTTTAAAAAATCAGTTTAGCTCGTAATAAAATTATTTTTTGTAATTGAGTGAAAAATAATTTTATTAAAATGTAGTTTCAGTTATAAACATACCACTAACTGCCACCGGTAGCAAATAGCAAGTTAAATCATAGTGCTGAATAAAATTGAACCAGTCCTTAATGTACTTTTACTGCAAAAAAATGTAAATAAACCATGAAAAATGTAATTTATTAGGTTTGACAATACGCTTTTTTAGATATAGCTTGATTTCTATGCCACCGGTAGCATTCGTATTTAGCTGATATTGCTATCGATTCAAATCATAGTTTTATGACATTTAATCATAGACTTATATTTGACTGGCTAAATAAAGTAATAAAAATAAAAGCTCAAATCAACAGCATAAAAAAGGAACACACAATGAAGACTGCAAATAAGTTCGTTCTCAAGCCACTTAACTGCATTGTTAGTGCCTTACTACTGGGCACAACATCGTATGCAATCGCAGCCGATGAACAGCCACAAACAGATACTAAAGCCCAAAATGACATTGAGTTAATTCAAGTAACTGGATTTAGATCATCATTAAATAAATCGTTAGCAACTAAACGTTTTGAAGTAAATACCACTGAATCTATCGCGGCTGAAGATATTGGTAAATTCCCTGATCTGAATATCGCCGAATCATTACAACGTATTCCTGGGGTAGCTATTTCTCGTGAAGGTGGTGAAGGACGGCAAATTACCTTACGTGGTTTAGGTCCTGCATTTACACGTACTACCTTAAACGGTATGGAAGTACCTGCTAGTACCGATGGCACCGACTCTGGTGGCGGCGTAAATGGTGGCCGTGCATTTGACTTTAATATATTTGCATCCGAACTATTTAATCGTGTTGATATCCAAAAAACGCCCACGGCCGCAACTGAAGAAGGTGGTATAGCCGGGACTGTTGATATGTATTCTGCACGTCCGTTTGACACAACAGGCTTTCATGTTGCAGCGTCTGCGCAAGCCGGTTATAACGACCTCACTGAAGAAGTCGACCCACGGATGGTATTTATGATCAGCAACACATTTGCTGATGATACAATCGGGGCTTTATTCTCTGTCGCAAAATCTGAACGCACCGTGCGCCAAGAAGGCTTTGGGACTGTGCGCTGGACCACCCCCGTACTCGATGGTGGCGGTATTTATGCTGACACCTCTAGTACAGAAGTTATTGGCACACCCAATACTGGGGAGTGTGAGTTCGAAGGTCAAACAGTCGATGCTGTGAACTGCTTATATACGCCACGTCTGCCTCGCCCTGATTTTTTTGGTAATGAACAAGACCGTTTAGGCTTTACCGGTTCATTACAATATGCTCCTAACGATGATCTGGTCCTTACGCTAGATACATTACATTCAACCCTCGATAATGATCGTACTATGTACAACTTTTTCGAGATGTTTAGAAACACATTCAGCGAAATTACCCCTGAATCGATTACCGTGGCTGACAATGGCAAACAGATCCAAGCAGCGACATTTAACGGCGTTAAATCTCGAGTAGAAAGCCGTCAGCAGATTTCAAAAACAAAATTTCAACAATACGTATTCTCAGCTAAATATCATTTATCTGATTACCTTCGATTAGACGCTATGGTGGGCACTGCTGAATCGGATGCTCGCTCTGAGCAGTATCGTTATAACATGACTAATAACACACCTCATAGAGTATCGATGGATTTTGGCACCAGCAATAATACCGCTGTGATGAATTACGATTACGATACTCTAGATGCCAACTCTTTTGATTTAGCCGATGGGCGCTTACGTGCAACCGATGTACTGCGCGAAAATGACACCGCTAAAATTGATTTATCATACGAGATGGATATGATGAATATCAAAGGCGGTATAGCCTATAACGACAGAACGGTTAGTTACGATGAATCACAAATAAACGGTTTTCCTGATCAAGATTCTGCAGCTGGATTTTCTCAGTTAATGCCCTACGATGATTTTGGCACCGGTTATGACGGCACGTTATCACCCTTTATAGTGGCTGATTTTGATGCAATAAATTCACAGCTTTTAGTTAAAGAGTGGGTGCCACGCAGTGCACAAAGCTGGAAAGTTGAAGAAGAAACAATGGCTGCCTATGTGGAAACTAATTTTGAATATGAAATTTCCGATATGCTACTACGCACCAATGCAGGTGTTCGCTATGTAAAAACTGAAACCACATCAACAGGTTTTATTCAAACTGATGCGGTATCAATCGACAATAGCTATGACAATGTTTTACCGGTGCTAAATTTAGCCCTTGATGCAACCGATGATGTGATTGTAAGGCTGGGTTTATCTAAAACCATGACCCGCCCGAGTTTGAGTTCACTCAATCCAGGTAATCCATCGTTTTCTTATTTAAACGGCACTGTTAGTGCGGGTAACCCATTCTTAGACCCTTTCACCTCTACCAATACAGACGTTGGTGTTGAATGGTACTTTGCAGAAGAGTCGCTATTAGCAGCAACAGCGTTTTACAAAGACATTGGCTCTTTTATAAAAAGTGATAGTGAAGAAAAACTCGTCGATCCTGCTTATTTACCCTTTATTGATAATGATCCGCAATATGATCCATCAAGTGCGCTCGATCCTAGAACTACCCCTTACACACATTTCGTCCCTGTAAATGGACAAGGTACTGTGATCAAAGGGCTTGAACTTATTTATCAGCAACCTTTTTCATTCCTACCTGGGTTGTTAAAAAATATGGGGTTAGTGTCTAACTATACGTATGTCTCTGCAGGTGAAATTACCGGCCTTTCTAAAAATTCTTATAACTTTACCCTGTATTATGAAGAAGAAAACTATGGCGCTCGTGCCTCAGTAAATAAACGCGACAATTACATCACAGATTACACGGGTAACAATGGTAATGCCGAAGAAGCGACATCTGGTCCAACACATTTTGACCTATCTGCTTTTTATAATATTAATGAAAATGTCACTGTAACATTTGAAGCTATTAACCTTACCGATGAGTATGAACGCCTATATACAACAGGTGATGGCAGTTTAGATTTACCGCGTGAATATAATCATACCGGCCGACAGTTCTTTTTAGGAATACGCTACAACTTGTAAAACAGTATTTAAATTTTAAACTCCCCTAAGGTAAACAGCTTAATTAACATTTTAATTAAGCTGTTTTTTTACGCACAATACCAACAACTCAATGTTAATTGCCTTTCTTAATTGATAATCAAAAATTACTCACATACTAACAAAAATATTCTTATATTGTTTTTATACGACTAAAGTAGCGCATCCATTATTTATAATTAAAATACAATGCCACCGGTGGCAAATAATCAGTTAAATCATAGTACTTATAGATAATGTTGCACTTGAATGGTATTCGTATGCTGTTCTAAATGTAAATTAATGATGAATAATGTTATGTTTTTCATTTGACTTCGCATCAATAACGCTATATTTTTCATTTTGTGCCACCGGTAGCAAGCCATTTCATAAAACACTTTGCTACTTGCTTTCTCGTTGTTTTTCCCATTATGGATTATGAGGTTAGGTGCAATAAAAATCAGAACAAGGACATGACAAACACTCTCTTTTAAGTCATGTTAACTTAATAACAATAAGTAGAACGTGGAACCACTATGACAACCAGCACACACAATTTTAAACTTAGTAAGTTAATGACCAATTTAATACTCAGTGGCGCATTGACCAGTGGCTTAGCATATGCAGCCCCTCAAGATGAAGCTGTTGCTGATGATCAACTTGAAGTGATCGAAGTAAAAGGTTTTCGCGGTAGTATCAATGCCGCTTTAATGTCTAAGCGTGAAGCCGTAGGCACCCGTGAAACCATCATTGCAGAAGATATTGGTAAATTTCCTGACTTAAATGTGGCAGATTCTCTTTCACGCGTACCTGGTATCTCTATTGAGGAGGATGCGGGTGAAGGTCGTCAAATTACCATTCGCGGTTTAGGTTCTCGTTACGTTAAAACCACAATTAATGGCATGGAATCAGCATCTGCTGGTGCTGCTACTGATGCGGCTGGTGGTTCTAATACCTCTCGTGCTTTTGATTTTAACGTATTCGCATCTGAACTGTTTACCCAAATAGATATTAATAAAACCGTTTCTGCTGAACTTGAAGACGGTGGCATCTCAGGCAATGTTAACTTACAAACGGCGCGTCCATTTCAATATGATGGCTTTAAAGGCGCTTACAATGTCAATGCTCGTTATAGTGATGTTGATGAGGATGTATCGCCTCGTGCTTCTTTTATGCTCAGTAATAACTGGGATAATAAGTTTGGTGTACTTGCCTCTATTGCATACTCTGATGGCACAGTACAAAGTGAAGGCTCTTCAACTGGACGTTGGACTGTAAACAATCCAAGCTTTGTCGAAGATGGTTTACCTGTTGGTCAAGGCGGCTCAAATTATCTTACCGTAGCACCGAAAACATTACTAATGCCAAACGGGAATTACACCAATGAAAATTTAGATGGATTATATTTACCGCGTATTCCTCGCTATTCATTGTATTCAAAACAACAAAAACGTCTTGGTGCAACAATTGCTTTTCAATATGCGCCTACTGATGATCTCTCATTCAACTTAGATGTGTTGCATGCAAGCTTGGATAATGATTCTGAAGAATATCACTACGAAGTATTATTACGAGATCAAAAAGATATCGTCCCTGAAAACATTTATGTCGATGCCAACAACACCATAGTCGCAGGTGCATATTCAAACGCCATTATCCGTTCAGAAACACGCAAAGATACATCTGAATCAGCATTTGACCAAGTTAGCTTTACTGGAAATTGGTTTATTAACGATCGTTTTAAAATGAACTTCCTGATAGGCCAGGGTAAATCAGATTTAGACATTCCGAATATGACCACCTTTGCCCTAGATAGTAATCAATCTACCGTGGCCTATAGTTTTGATAGTAATATAGACCCATTATCATTAATTAATAACCCAGGCGGACAAGCGATTGGTAGCGGTGAATTAAACACTAATATGCCATCATTTGCATTTGCAGCAGGTCAGCCACCTGGCGGGAATTATAGTAAAGATGAAATAGCGTCGGTGATGACAGATCCAAGTAATTACACCGCTGGTTTAGTACGTAATCGCTCGCAAACAATTGAAAGTGAAAACAAAACTATTAGAGTTGATTTTACATACGAGATTAACGATGAATATACGGTTAAGTTTGGTGTGGGTCAGCGTAGTTTTGAAACAGAACAACACTATAATTTAAATAACTGGAAAGACATCAATAAAGAAACAAACAAAACATCAGGCGCAATAGCAGAAGAGCGTGTTATATCGCTAGATGCAGCCCAAATTGATGGCAGCTTGTTCAATACCACTTTAGATAAACAAGGTGTAAGTTTTGGTAACAACGCTTCAATTCCTGGTTCATCAACGCTTAACAGTAGTACTTGGTTAGCACCTGATTATAATGCCATGTACAACGCCTTTGCTGGGGCAGACTTTTTTCAAGCCAAAGAAGATTTTAGACGCACTTATTATATTAAAGAAGAAGTTGCTACAGCATTTGTCCAGTTAGATTTCAGAAACTACATATTTGATAAAGAGCTACGTGGTAATGTTGGTGTGCGTTATGTTGATAACAAAAACACCAGTCGTATCGTAAATTTAGATCATATTTACAAAGATGGTTTCACTGCGGGACGTGGCGACGGTGCAAACTATGCTGCAGGTTATGGTTGGCGTGAGTCTGTGAGTGAAGGAGATGAATGGCTGCCATCATTAAACCTTGCTTACGATATCACTGAGGACTTAGTCGGTCGCTTTAGTTATTCACACGCAATTACTCGCCCAAAACTATCTGATTTGCGTTCTTCAATCAGTATTAATACGCCGAGTATTGATGATCCATCAGCGACAATTAAGATGGGTGCAGGCCCGTCACTCAAGCCTTATAAAGCGAAACAATACGATCTAGGTTTGGAATGGTATTTTGCTGAAGAGTCACTGCTTGCAACATCACTGTTTTATAAAAATATTTCGGGTTTAACAAAAGCAAGCTCTGAGCAGGTTTTATCACAAGCCGAACTTGATAGACTTGGTATCGACCTTGGCGACACAGATCCTAGCACTGTGACTTGGCAAGTATCGCAACTTGTCAATACCGATGCTGAAGGCATGTGGGGCGCAGAATTTATTTATCAACAGCCTTTTACCTTCTTACCTGAACCATTTAATGCCTTAGGTTTACAAACTAACTACACCTATATTGATTATACACGTGATATAGAAGACCCATTTTACGGCACGCAACTTAACTTAGTAGAAGAAGAAACATCAAAGAACACATACAACATAACCTTGTACTATCAAGTAGACGATTGGTCGGCTCGTTTTTCTTATAACTACCGAAGCGGCTATAACAAACAATATTTAGACGAATATAAAGATGAATCAACCTTTGTGCGTGGTTATGATGCAAAGGCGAAGCTTAATTTCTCTGCCCGCTACAAGTTAACAGAGAAAATGAGTGTTTCATTTGAAGCCGTTAATTTAACAGATGAAAAACAAGATATGTGGAATGATATTTACACGCCACGCCCTTACGAAAACCTTTCATCAGGTCGCCAGTTCTTAGTGGGTTTAAGGGGCACTTTCTAAACTTAATCAACACATAGCCTCGTTAACTGAGGCTATGTCTGCAATATAATACTCTCCCCCGTGCATAATCGATGATTTTTACTATCGATTATTTTATTAGTCGCTAATTTTAAATAACTTTTTCAAAAACAATAAGTCTTTGAAAATTTAAACTTTGTAGTAAAATCACATTGCCACCGGTGGCAATAACTGCTAATGTTAACCTATTATAATAATTCCAATTACAGCAGCAGGATACAAAATGAATAATCAACGACGGTATTTTCTTAAAGCATTGGCTTCTAGCACGTTGGTAACAGCAACCTTAGTTGGCTGTAAGTCAGCCCCTTTGCTCAATGTTTTTGACGCGCCTATTAGCGCAGACGATTGGCAAATGGCTGAACATATAAAAGCTAAGATAGTCGTCCCAACCTTCCCTGCTAAGCAATTTAATATTAAAGACTTTGGTGCAAAAGAAAATGGCCAACATGATTGTACACAGGCCATTAAAAACGCCATTGAAGCCTGCCACTCACAAGGAGGTGGTCAGGTCTACATTCCAAATGGCACCTACTTGACCGGTGCGATTCATTTACTTTCTAACGTAAATTTACACTTGGCTGATAAGGCAATATTAAGTTTCAGCACTGATCCTAATCATTACTTACCAGAGGTATTTACTCGCTGGGAAGGCTTAGAAATGATGGGCTACTCACCACTGATTTATGCTTATGAACAAGAAAACATTGCCATCACAGGTAAAGGAACACTGCAAGGAAATGGTGATAACCAAACATGGTGGCCTTGGAAGGGACCACACAAGGAAGGTCATTGGGATTTAATTAAAGATAGCCAAGGTAAAGTATTGCACCAGCGTGAAGCACGTGATCAGTTAATGGTTGATGCCGAAGCTGGTGTGCCTGTCAGCCAACGTATATACAGTACTGGTGCCTATTTACGCCCTCCTTTTATTCAACCGTATAAATGTAAAAATATTTTAATCGAAGGCGTAACAATTAAAAACTCACCTTTTTGGTTAGTGAACCCGGTTTTATGCCAAAGTGTTACAGTTGATAACGTCAATTTTTCAAGCCATGGTCCTAATTCAGACGGCTGTGATCCAGAAAGTTGTGACCACGTGCACATTAAAAACTGTGTCTTTGATACCGGTGATGATTGTATCGCGATCAAATCGGGCCGAAATGCTGATGGTCGCCGTGTTGGGGTAGCATCGCAAAACATTGTTATTGAAAACTGCCATATGAAAGAAGGCCATGGTGGTGTTGTGATCGGCAGTGAGATATCTGGCGGTGTAAATAATGTCTTTGTGCAAAACTGCACCATGGACAGCCCCCACCTAGAGCGCGCTATTCGTATCAAAACTAACTCAGTACGTGGCGGTTTGATCGAGCATATTCGCATACGTAACATCGAAGTTGGCACGGTTAAAAATGCTGTTGTGATCAACTTTTTTTATGAAGAAGGCGATGCGGGACAGTTCGACCCAACAGTTCGTGATATTCAAATTGAAAACCTACATTGTAAAAATGTGTTGAGTAAGGCTTTTTACCTCAATGGCTTTGCACGCGCACCAATGAACGATATCCATTTTATCGACTGTCATTTTGACCAAGTGGGTGATGATTCTATTGTTGCTAATGTGAATAACATGAGCTTAACCAATGTCACTTTAAACAAACAGCCGTTAACTATGGCTCAATTACAAAAATAATAAGTATTAATAGGAAAATTGTATGACCGTGTTTTCAACATTATTAGGCAACCAACCTATATTGCCTATCATCCAAGCAAACAGTAGTGAAGAAGGTGTGGCTATTGCCACTGCAATGCACAAGGCTGGCATTCATTTAGTGGAAGTTGTGCTGCGAACGCCAGCTTCCCTTGACGCATTAATCGCGATTAAAAAAGCACTACCCGATTTATGCGTTGGTGCCGGCACGATTACTGATCAAGCATTACTTGCAAAAAGTCTTGCCGCCGGCAGTGATTTTATTGTTACTCCTGCGGTATCACCACGATTACTCGATGCCCTTAGTCAATCTTCTGTGCCCGTTGTGCCGGGTGTTTCAAACACCGCCGATATTTTACTTGCTAAAGAATATGGCTTTACTGAGCAAAAATTATTTCCTGCCTCTTTGTGTGGTGGCGAGCAGTTTTTAAAAGCAGTCAGCAGCGTATTTGCTGATATTCGCTTTTGCCCAACAGGTGGCATTAATGAACAAAACTTTAAAGACTATTTAGCACTTAATAATGTGATGGCCGTGGGGGGTACTTGGGTTGCACAACCACAATGGGTACAAAGTAAAGACTATGACAAAATCACGCAAGCCTGCCTTCAGGTACTAAACAACAACTAATTAACATATTGACTGCCATACGTTGTCAGTGTAATTTACCTTTACATGCCACCGGTGGCAATAAACAAGCAGAACAGTTAAGGAATCTTCAATGCCGAGCAATATCGAACCTTTAGAATTGCACCCAGATCGTTTATTTTCAAGCGATCCTAGCGTCGTTGCTATCGCTAGAAAGTTATATGAATCAATTAAAGACTTACCGATAGTTAGTCCGCACGGTCACACTGATCCACGTTGGTTTAATGAAAATGAAAACTTTGGCAATGCTACTGAGCTATTTATAAAACCCGATCACTACGTGTTTAGAATGCTCTACAGTCAAGGTATCCCAATGACTGATTTAGGAGTACCTGAGCATGGGCTGCAAGGCGATATGGCTCGTTCAAAAGCAGCTGATCCTGAAAAAGTATGGCAAATCTTTGCTGATAACTATCACCTGTATGCCGGAACGCCAAGTGGCTATTGGTTAGATGCGGTATTTAGTGATGTGTTTGGGTTTACTGAAAAACTTTGCTCGGAAAATGGTCAGCACTATTATCAAAAAATTACAGCTGCGTTAGCAACACCCGAGTTCAAGCCTCATGCACTGATGGACCGCTTTAATATTGAACTAATTGCCACAACAGAAGGTGCACTTGATCAGCTCCCGCACCACCGCGCAATTGCAGGCTCTGCAATGGAAAAACGTGTGATCACCACCTTTAGACCTGATGATGTGGTTGATGCTAGCCGTGAAGATTTTATCGACAACGTAATTAAACTTGGTGAGATAACCGACCAAGATACAACAACTTGGCAAGGTTATTTAGCGGCAATTCAAATACGTCGTGATTACTTTCGTATTGAAGGACGTGCAACAGCAACCGATCATGGCCACCCTACTGCATTAACTGCTGACTTACCTACCGCAGAATGTGAAGCATTATTTGAAAAATGTCGAACAGGCCATTCAACAGAGCAAGAGCAAGAATTATTCCGTGGCCAAATGCTCACTGAGCTTGCCGGTATGAGCATTAAAGATGGTTTAGTGATGCAAATTCACCCTGGCGCGCATCGTAATCATAACCAAGCGGTATTTGATCAATTTGGCCGTGATAAAGGCTGTGATATTCCAAGCCAAACTGAATACGTTAATGCACTCAAACCACTATTGAGTAAATACGGAAATCACCCTGATCTTAAAATCATCCTATTTACATTAGATGAAACGACCTATAGTCGAGAACTTGCGCCACTAGCGGGTCACTACCCTAGCCTCAAGTTAGGTCCTGCTTGGTGGTTCCATGACAGCCCCGCCGGTATGCTTCGTTTTAGACAGCAAACAACTGAAACAGCTGGTTTTTATAACACCGTTGGCTTTAATGATGACACCCGCGCATTTTTATCAATTCCAGCTCGTCATGATGTTGCACGCCGCGTTGATTGTCGCTATTTAGCAGAGCTTGTAGCAAATCATCAAATTAGCGAAAGTACTGCCCAGACTCTGGCTTATCAACTAACCTATGGGCTAGTGAAAAAAGCATACAATCTCGATAAATAACAATAATAGAGCCACTTAATTTAAGTGGCTCAACCATTGAGGACACACAATGACTTTAAAAACATCACTGTTATCAAAGCGCATTTTGATGGGAACAGCTCTAAGCTCTAGCCTATTATTGATTGCATGCCAAGAACATGCAGATCTTAAAACACCACTGCAAGCGAGCGAAACTAACTCCCTTGGAAGCGCATTAGTTGCTAAAGTGGACATTGTTAATCCATCTTCGTTTAAACGCCCTGACGAGCCTATCTATCTTAGCTATTACGATTTAGGTCTTAGCCAAACTGCTGCTTTAACTGTAAAAACAGCGCAGCAAGTATTACCAAGCCAAGCAGTAGATATTGATTCAGACGGTGAACTTGATGGTGTGTATTTTATTGTCGATTTAAATGATAAACCGATTGAAGTCACCATTACACAGCAAAGTAGCCCATCAATCACAGCACAAACAAAACGTGTTCAAGCTGATCTTGCCCATAAACAAGGTGGTCAATGGCAGCCTCATTCTCGTCCGCCAAAACACCAAGTTGGCACAGGTAAAAAAGAGTATGTAGGCGGTGAATTTAAAAATGTTGATGAGTTAACACCACCAGATTATTACACCGATCATTCAAATTGGATCCGTTATGAAGGCCCAGGTATTGAGTCGGATAAAGTCGGTTACCGTTTTTATCTAGATTGGCGTAATGGTTTTGATATTTTCGGCAAATTAACAACACAACCTGTGCTACATACTGTCGGCCTTGATGGTTATTCTTCGTATCATGACAAACAAGACTGGGGCATGGATATCCTTAAAGTGGGTAAGTCTTTAGGTGCTGGCGGATTTGGTTTGATGGGTAGTAATGATGAGCTGGAACATGTATCTGATGTTAGCAAACGTACAGCACGGATTATTGAAAATGGCGATTTACGCGCCAGTATACAAATTGAGTATCAAGGCTGGCAAAACAGCTATCAACAGCAAGATTTAATAGCCAATATTAGTATGCACGGCGGCTCACGTTTGGCACATGTAGAACTGAACACTGATAAAGATTTGCCTAATTTAGTGGCCGGTGTGGTCAAACACCCAGATACTGAGTTTATTCAAGGTGATCTGGATGCAATGAGTAATTATGGCTATAGCTATATTGCCAGTTGGGGCAATCAGAGTTTAGATAAATCAGCTTTAGGTATGGCGGTATTTTTTAAAAAAGGTGATGTTATTGATGTACGCCAAGACAAAAATAACTACCTTGCAGTGCTTAAACCTAAAGGGCAAAATACACTGCATGCTGATTACTATTTTGCCTCTGTTTGGCAACCTGAAAGTGGTATCAACGATAAAGAAAGCTTTATTGAGTACCTTGATCAACAAGCTGAAAGATTGACAATTAAACCACGCATTACTTTGCATACCACAGTTACAGCAAAAAAAACGACGCAACCGCTTAATGATAAAATAGCCCTTGAATGGGCCCGCGCCCTTGCCGATTCAGAGCTGAAAAGAAAAGCACTAGGCTATCATGCCAATGGCTGGGATGTGAACCGTAAGCGCAGCCCAAAGTTTGAATACGACATTATCGGCTTACAGCCATATGCTTACTACCAATTAGGGATGGCAACTGATGAGCAAACTTATAAGAATGTGATTGCCCAAGTTACTGGTAGCTTTATTGATCAACAAGGCAAAATCACCGCCTATAAACAAAGCAATTTTAACATTGATAACATTCCGCCTGGGCGTAATCTTATCCAGCTATACCAAGATACCCAGCAGCAACAATATTTATCTGCCGCAAAAGCTTTACGTGCACAATTACAGTTACAGCCACGTACATCACAAGGCGCATTTTGGCACAAAAACAAATATCAACATCAAGTGTGGCTAGATGGCGTTTATATGGGTATGCCGTTTTTAGCCCAGTACGGTAGCTTATTTGAAACGGGCCATCAGCAACAAGAAACCTTCGCCGAGGTTGTAAACGAATTTAAGCTCACTCGTGAAGCACTACGCGATCCAAAAACAGGGTTGTACTATCACGGTTGGGATGAATCTAAACAGCAAACATGGGCGAATAAACAAACCGGTGTTTCCGCAGAGTTTTGGGGCCGTGGTATGGGTTGGCTCGCTATGGCGGTGGTTGATGTACTCGATTACATCCCAGCAAAAAACACAGAGCAACGCGATACCTTACTCGCTATGGTAAAAGAGTTGGCCACTGATATTGCCAAAGTTCAAGATACTGATACTGGCACATGGTGGCAAGTTTTAGACAAACCAACGGCTTTAGGTAACTACCAAGAATCAACTGCAACAGCCATGTTTGCTTACTTTTATGCAAAAGCACTTAATAATGGCTATATCGATGCTGATTATCAAGACACTGCCCTTGCAGCGTATCAAGGTTTACTTAACCAATTTACATTAGTACATAGCGATGGCACGGTAAGTATGACAAACCAATGCTATGTTGCAGGCCTTGGCTTTGGTCGTGATGGTAGTTATCACTATTATATGAGCGAGCCGGTCAGCAAAAATGATCCTAAAGGAAATGGTCCCTTCATTCTAGCAAGCCTTGAAGTAGCAAAGCTTCTAGCTGGTAACAACTAACCAGCCATAGATTATTCAGCCGGAAAGCAAAGTCCATCGCATTTTGCTTACCGGCCAAAACTCACTTCCCTTCAACAACATCAGCACACTAAGCTCATAAGGATTTATGATGCGTATAATCAAAATCAATAAAAACAGCGTAAATAAAAATATTTTTTCATTTTTGCTCTGCTGCTTATTCTGCTCAATAATGAATGTGTCTGCGCAAAATAATAACAACTCTCTGAGCTATGCCGTGCAAATGGCTAACTCTGAGATGATCCGTAATCCACAGGCCTACACCATTGATTGGCGCACTGAACCGCGCTGGGATTACACCCATGGCTTAGTATTACTGTCATTTGCCAAGCTCTATCAGCATCAACCAGAACAACGCTATTTCAATTACATTAAAGAATATGTAGACGCGTTAGTAATGGAAGATGGCAGTATTAAAACCTACGTAATGAGCAAATATAATCTCGATATGCTCAATGCCGGCAAGTTACTGTTTTTTATGTTTGATGAAACAAAAGATCGTAATTATCGTCTTGCCCTCGATACTTTATATGCACAGTTCAAATTACAACCTCGCACAATTGATGGTGGCTTTTGGCATAAAAAACGCTATACCTCGCAAATGTGGCTTGATGGTTTATATATGGCAGCGCCCTTTTATGCCGAATATATCCGCCGCTTTGGGACAGTCGATCAGTATGATGATGTTATAAAACAGTTTGAATTAATTGAACAACATACTTATCGCAGTGACACCTCTCTACCTGTACATGGCTGGGATGAATCTAAACAACAGCGTTGGGCTGATAAAAAAACCGGACAATCACCTAATCATTGGTCGCGCTCTATCGGTTGGTACGCCATGGCAATGGTTGATGTATTAGATCAACTACCGAATGATCACCCTAAAAAAGCGTGGCTATCACAGCGCTTTAATACATTGATAGATAACATGTTAAAGCTGCGTTCTGACTCCGCTGTATGGTATCAAGTTACAGATAAAGGTGAATTAGACGGTAATTATTTAGAATCCTCTGGCAGTGCTATGCTCAGCTATGCGATTGCAAGAGGTGTTAATCAAGGTTACTTGTCTGATAGCTACCAAGTGATTGCAAAAAATACCTTTAATGCTGTAGTTAGCAACTTTATCAAACGTGAAGCAGATAACACCTTATCAATCCAACAAGTATGTGAAGTAGCAGGACTTGGCGGTAAACCATATCGAGATGGCAGCTTTGCTTATTACATCAGTGAAAATGTACGCGCGAACGATCCTAAAGCAGTCGGCCCTTTTATTCTTGCTAGTTTAGAAATGGAGAAATAACCGATGCTAAGCAACAAATACTATTTCTATTTAGCACTTTTTCTCGTTTGCTTAAGTAGCAGCCTAGGTTATGCAAAAGAGTCGCAATTACTATCGTCAACACACACTCAAAGCCCGTGGCAAGCAGATCTAGGTAATGGCGAATATAAAAACCCAATCTTGCATGCCGATTATTCCGACCCGGATGTAGTAGCTGTTAATGGCGATTATTACATGACAGCATCTAGCTTCAACTCTGCACCTGGCTTGCCTATTTTACACTCTACCGATTTAGTCAATTGGCAGTTAATAAATTATGCGCTGCCAATACAGCTGCCACAAGCCCACTTTGCAAAAGTACAACATGGCAACGGCGTATGGGCACCAACAATCCGTTTTCATGATAATAAATTTTGGATTTTTTACCCTGATCCTGATTTTGGTATTTATGTAACCACAACAGATGATCCTGCTGGAACTTGGTCAACCCCACAGCTTATTTTAGCGGGTAAAGGATTAATCGACCCGGCACCTTTATGGGACGACAATGGTAAAACCTACTTAATACATGCATGGGCAAAAAGTCGTGCTGGCTTTAACAATGTACTAACGCTGCGTGAAATGAAAGATGACGCAAGTTGGGTCAGTGATAAATTTACACACATTGTCGATGGTAAAAATCACCCTGGATATCGCACCATTGAAGGTCCTAAATTTTATAAACGTAACGGTTACTACTATATTTTTGCGCCTGCAGGTGGGGTAGATTTAGGTTGGCAATCGGTATTTAGAGCAAAAAAAATTACCGGTCCCTATGAAGCCAAAGTAGTAATGGCGCAAGGTAATTCAGTGATCAACGGTCCTCATCAAGGTGCGTGGGTTCACACCCAATTTGATGAGGACTGGTTTATTCACTTTCAAAGCAAACAAGCGTATGGTCGAATCACCCATTTACAACCTATGCGCTGGGACAATGATTGGCCAATCATAGGCATAGATAAAAATGGTAATGGAACTGGGCAACCGGTTTTACAGCACACTAAACCTAGAAGCAAAATTAACCCACAACCCACCAGCATAGTGAACAATGATGAATTCAACAGCGCTGAGCTAAGCTTATTATGGCAATGGAATGCAAATCCAAGTAACAGCTGGTATTCACTGACAGACAACCCCGGCTTTTTACGCTTACACTCGTAGCAAATTACAGCACAAAACAATACTAATTTATGGTCAACGCCTTCATTGTTACTACAAAAAATTCCCGCAGAGCAATTTGCTTTTACGACCACATTGCAGGTCAACAAAACAAGCTCAGCGAGTTCCTCAGGACTAATTTTATTTGGTGAAGACTATGCATGGATTGGTATCAAAACATCTTCTACTGGCGAACAACAGCTAGTCTATGTGCACTGTTTTAATGCGAGAAAAGGCTGTAAAGAAAGTATCGTAGAGCAACAACCACTGACACAACCCTATCTTGAACTAAAAGTCGTTCTACAACCAGGCGCCACAGCCATTTTTAGTTATAGAACCGCTGCAAGTGCTGAGTTTCAAATTATTGGTGAACACTTCCAAGCTAAAAAAGGCCGCTGGGTAGGTGCTAAGTTAGGCTTATTTAGCCTGTCGCAAACTCCCGGCGCTAGCAGCTATGCCGATTTTGACTATGCCCGTTACGACACTTTGGATTAAATGAATATGCTAAAACATCAAACGTTGAACTTTTTTGCCGTATTATTGCTCTGTGTTCAGCCATGCATAGCAGCTGATTACACCGTTGAAAATACTTATAAAAAACTAATCAAACACTATCCTCACATGCAGGTGCCCGCAACGACACTTCCTGACTCTGTAATCGCTCATAAAGCACTGGTTTACAAACAAACTAAAACCAGTGCACAGACTTTAGATATTTATCAGCAAACACAGCAAACACAAACGGCGCCTTTGATTATGTTGATCCACGGTGGTGGCTGGCAATCAGGCACCCCCGCATTAATGACAGCACTTGCAATTGCGCTGGTAGAACGTGGTTATGTTGTTGCAACACCCAGTTACCGCCTCAGCGACGAAGCGCCTTATCCTGCAGCAGTTGAGGATTTAGTTAGTGCGTTTCATTGGCTTAATAATAATGCTGCTCAGTATAATATAGACAGCACTAAGATTGCTTTATCGGGCGGCTCTGCAGGTGGCCAATTAGCCGCGCTGTTAGCCTACAGCGGCGGAATTGTTGATAGCAGCGACACTAACTCCAAGCGATTTAATGTCCAAGCGCTGATCAATATAGATGGCTTAAGTGATTTCACGTCTCCAGAAGCACTACCTTTTGAAAACAACTCAGCCAAATCCGTCACTTCAGCCAGCAAGTGGTTTGGGGGTAGGTATGAAACTATCCCACAGCGTTGGCACGACGCATCGCCTATTTTCTATATTGATAAAAACGCGCCTGCAACACTTTTCATTAATAGCTCAGTGCCACGCTTTCGTGCAGGTAGAGACAGCGCAATACAAAAGTTGCAACAGTTGCATATACCCAGTGAAGTTTACCAGTTTGATGATGCGCCGCATTCATTTTGGTTATTCCAGCCGTGGTTAACGCCTACGACCAGTGTTATTGATGACTTTTTAACAGCACAATTTGCTAAAACTCGTTGATCATTATTGTTGTTAAAATTAAAGCCTTGATGAGTTAATGGTTATTTTAAGTCATCAAGGCTTTCTTTGTTAGTCGCTAAGCGAATTTAAGTACTGCTGCAAAACCTGCGCTGTAGTTGCATTTTTTAATTGCAGCTGATGCTGTTTGAACCAATCATCCGCAACACCATCTTCATTAGCATCAACGATTGCAGGAACCCCTGTAAATTCCTGTTTATATGCATCCCAATTACCAATTAGCTCAAACTCATGATCAATCAAACCATTTTTCTTTATCGCGACACTATCAGCGAGCTGTTGATAAACAAGCGTATCAATACTGTCATGGAAATAGCCATGTGCATTACGACTTGCTCCTATATGTTGCCCTTTAATGGCATCACAAAATGCTTGCTTTGCACTAACATAAACCATGGTTGTTTGCATGGGTGATGTAATGATTGGTTTATCACTTAACCACTGGCTATTTTCATCACTGATAGTGCGTTTTGCTTTGACTGCTTTGCGATAATTTACACCTAAATAATTATGCTCAGTCAGTTGTGGGTTATTCTCAAGTACATTTCCCATAATATATGCCTGATTTTCTTTGATCTCTGAGGAATACCAAATATCAGCAAACTGCATGATCTTACTTGCTTTACCTGGTTTATAATAATTGTTGATCAAGTTAAAACGACCATTTTCTGATCCATAAACATTATTATGTCCCCAGTTAAAAATAATATTATTGATAAGCTCAACAAACTCTTCATCTTGTGCATACGGTGATTTAAGTCTATGACCATTGAGCCTAGGCGTTCTACTGGCATGATTGGCAATTATATTATTAATAAAGCTCGCATTTGCCCCGCCCCAAATGCCACCATAGCCATGATCGCCTTTAGGGTGAATTGAATGGCTTAAACTATGTGAAATAATGGAATTTTGTAATGTAAAGTTACGGTTATTATAGAAACTCGCAGTTTCATCCACTGACCAACTCAATGAACAATGATCAATAATGACATTCTCACTGTTACGCACCGTTAATGAATCATCAGCATAGCCAAATGTACCTAAGCGAAAGCGCATATAGCGGATAATCACATTATCTGCGGATGAGACCGTCACAGGAGCACCAACAATGGCAATCCCACCTGGCGAACTTTGCCCCGCGATGGTTATATTACCATGTGATATTTTAAGTTCCCCTGCCAATTTGATCACACCTGATACCGCAAATACGACAGTGCGAGGATGTTTTTGCACAATTGCATAGCGAAGGCTGCCTGGTTGGGGCTTATCTAAATTATCTTCCAATGTAGTCACTCTATAAAGCGTGCCATTAACTCCCCCTGTTGCGTATTTACCAAATCCTTTTGCCGTTGAAAAAGCCAATGTTGTATTGACTTGTGCAGCGTATAAATTAGTCGAAACAAAAACCGTCAACACAGTAATGATGCTTAGTATTACGATATTGAGATAGTTTAAATTATTATTCTTCAGAACTTGCATAATGTTCCTTGGCTATTTCGTTTTTAATGCTGGTTAAAATAAAAAATTGTCAATATGTAAATTGACAGTTTCATTAATACAGTGTTAACTTCATGTTATTCCATTTTGCCACCGGTGGCAAGTTGGGATTTGAATCAACGGGAATCGCATATCTTGCACACACAATTATAAGCCTGAAAAAGGAACAAAGATGAAGAGCATGAGATTAAGCACGATCGCAGCAGCATTAATGGTAGCTATGCCACTTTATGCGCAAACAACTGATCCTGCACAGCCAAAGGTAGAGAATGACAAACCAACAACAAGCGCCGAGAAAACAGCAGCTAAAAAAACCGTAGAAGCTGAAGATGATATTGAAATCATTGCTGTAACAGGCGTTTATCAAGCAGATTTAAAAGCACGTGCCATGGAGCGCGATGCTAAAGCGTTTAGCTCAGTGATTGCCACGGATGACATGGGAAACTTTGTTGATCAAAATGTCGCAGAGTCATTACGCCGTATTCCTGGTGTCACTTTAGAGCGCAGTGAAGGTGAAGGAAAATACATTGCAGTACGGGGGTTAGGTCCTAAATTCGTATCGGTGAGCATGAATGGTGCAGAACTATCTGGTGCGGGTGATGAACGTAAAATTGGCCTTGATGGTATCACTAGTGATTCATTAGGAGCCATTGAAGTATTTAAAACCCTTACCCCTGATATGAATCTAAATTCGATAGGTGGCGCAGTAAACGTCAAAGCTATCTCAGCATATGACCGTGGTAAAAACACCCTAAAAATGAAGCTGCAAGATTCATACAGTGAAATCAGAGAAGAACACTCGCCGAAGTTTAGCCTTGATGGCACACAGCTATTCTTAGACGAAAAAATAGGCGTTGGTTTTGCACTTTCTTATGAAGATAGGAAAACTCAAGTAGATGAGGTACGCCATCATAGCACTCGAGAATTAAACTTTTTACAAGGTGGCATTGGCCTCAGTGAAGAGCAATTAGGTGTTGCACCAGAAATATTGATCCCCGCGCAACTCGAAAACCGCCGTGAAATTGCTGATCGAACACGTACCACCGCAACTTTAAATGTTGAGTTTAAGCCAACCGCAGACAGTTTTTATTACATTCGTGGTAACTACTCTAATTACACTGATGATGACGTTGCACAAAGAGAGTTTTATAACTTTTATAATGGCGACCAAGCCGATGAAATTATTTATGTAAATGCTGATACAAAAGAGTTTGCCCTGTCTGATATCGATATTTATAACCAATTTTTCATTCAAGAAGGTGAAACGACTACAACCAATTACAGTATCGGTGGTGAAAACTATATTACCGACACTTTACGCGTAGATTATGAATATGCGTATTCAAAAACAGATGATAAATCAGTGTGGGATCGCCGAGTTCAGTTTCGTGAGCGTGAGAATATCGTTTACGGTCAAGCAACTAAAAACAATATTGTTGCACAGGTGCTAACTCCTGAAGAAGCTGCTGCCCTAGGTGGTTTTGCGTTAGATCCAGATAATGATGTTTTTGCCGGTGAAGCCGATGGTGATATCAGCGATTTATCAAATATGGAATACGACAACTTATTTATGGAAGACAGTGTCCGCACTGATGAAGTCACTAGTATCAAGTTAAACTTACAAAAAGACTTTGATTTTGAGTACCTTAATTTCATTAAAATTGGTGGCACTTATAACGAACGCGAACACTTCCGTGATAAAGATCGCTGGAGCTATGCAATAAACCCTCTCGATTGTGGAACGGATGAAACCTGTATTACAGTCGCCAACTCAAATGTTACTGATTATAACTTTGCGGTTCCTGAGGGTGGCTTATTTACCTATCCTTTTGTTAGCAACGAAGACCTTGAGTACATAGTTGACTCAACTAAAATTACGCGCGACAGTGCCACCGGTGGCGAGGTGTCAATTGACAGCACCAAAGAAGACTATACCTTATACGAAGATACCTACGCAGCTTATATTATGACTGAGCTGCAGCTATCAGAGCAGGTCAGTGTTATTACCGGTGTACGCTATGCACATACCGAATTTTCATCAACTGGTTATATGTCATTATCAAATGATGATTGGAATTTTGGCGGTGATCACACCTTAGATATTTCGGTACCTTTACCTGAAGCATCTATTACCTACAGTGAATTTTTTCCAAGTATGCATATACGCTACGAACCAAATCCTGAAATGTTGGTTCGTACATCACTGTGGACTAGTTATACCCGCCCTTCGTTTAAGCAAGCGCGTGGTTATGCGCGTTTTGATAGTGATATTAGTTTATGTGATCCAACGACTAATGAATGCTACAACTCACCAGATGGACAAAGCGCAATTGATTTACAAGGCTATATTTTAGGGCCAGACAATGCGTTACAAGTAGGTAACCCAAATTTGGTGGCAATGACTTCGGATAACTTTGACGCTTCGTTTGGCTGGTATCCATCAAAAGAGTTATTTATGGAAGCTGCAGTATTTTACAAAAATATTGATAACTTCATCGTCGATGTCACCGGTATTCAAATGAGCATAGATGAGCTCCCGCTTACTTTACCTGTAAACCAAGTATCTGATTTTGCAATTCCTCAAGATCTTGCTCTAAATCAGGTTGATATCACCCTCAATGGTGATAAAGCCACAGTCTACGGGATTGAGCTTAGTTACAATCAGTTCTTCGAAAATGGCTTATTTTGGCAAAGTAATATGACCTTTGTAAAAAGTGAAGCCGAACTCGACGCCACTATTCGTCAAGACAAAATGCAGCTACCAGGCCAAGCAGATATCACCGGTAACATTGCTGTTGGTTGGGAAGATGAGACTTTCTCGTTACGCCTAATTAGTAATTACCGCTCAGATATCCTTGAAGAGGTTGGCTCTTGTCCAGTATCAGCTTCTGTATCAGACCCACATACCTGTAAGTCATGGGCTGATATATACCAAGACGATATCTTAACCTTTGATATAAAAGTGAAATATGATTTTACGAAAAGCCTCAGCGTGTATTTTGACGCGATTAACTTAACCGATGAAGCAGATTTACGTTATTTCAAAGGTAATGATTTATCCGGTGGTGAAATCCTCTATCAACGTGAAGATTATGGTCGTACGTTCCAGTTAGGTATGAATTATAAATTTTATTAACAGCTACTAATAATGAAAAACGTTAATTTCACACACAATTAACGCGTTAATGACGCGCTTTCATCCTTGGAGGGATGCATGAATAATACAATAAAAATACCATCGTGTTTGCTGATCACCGCGATCTTAGCAGGCTGCGGTGAAGATAGTTCTATCAATGTCAAAGAAGCCCCGTTACCACCAATGCAAGGGGTATTTGTTGACAGCCCTGTTGCTGGTTTAACCTACAACAGCCCATCAATAAGCAATGGTGTAACAAACGCAAATGGACAATTCGATTACTTTAGAGGTGAAGCTATCGATTTCTCAATTGGTGCACTTACCTTCCCTACGGTCTCTGCCGCCAATGTATTAACTCCACTTGCTTTATTTTCGACAGATACCGTGTTTCATCCTGCTGTTATTAATAGTTTGCGTTTATTACAGTCACTAGATGTTGATGGTGATCCTAGCAATGGCATCACCATCAGCGAGCAAGCAGCACAAGCAGCCGTTATGACTTTAGCCGAAGGACAAACGATTACGGACTATTTTAGTAGCGATGAGTTTGAGGCAAACGTTAATGCGTGGCTCGCTGATGCAGGCTCAGCTAATAATACCTTAATTCCAGCTGATCAAGCGATTGTGCACTTTGTTGATTTTATTTTTAAGCAATACAACAGCACCCAACCTTTAGCATTTAATACTGCCGATTTTAGCGGAACATTGTATAACCCATTAGTACAAGGCAGTGAGGCAAGTATTGCACAGTTGATATTAACACCCGTTGATGAAGCAAACCTTAGTGGCACATTCAGCCAAGTAGTGGATGGTAGCGAAACAGTAACAGGCAATTATTCGTTTTTATTTGGTAATCGCGTACTTGCACTGACCTCAGGTGAAGGCGAATCAGCTACCACAGAGTATATAATTTCTCGTTCCCATAATACGGTTAATAATACCTATAGTGTTTGTGCCACCATCGATCCAAGTGCATTGGCAACACTGGTGCTTACTTGTGATAGTAATGATGATGCTAAAAACAATATTTTAGTGTTCTCCGAACAACAAGCTCAAGAAGAGTTAATCAAACTCAACGATTTAGCTCAGCAAGCTGGTTTAGCCTTAATTGAAGAGTTTGATACTGACACTGAAACATTTTTCTCATCGAGCTATAAAAGCTTATCGGATGAGCAAGGCAGCGGCCCGTTATATTTTAAAAGTGGCGGTAGTGCAAAAATTGACGATGTAGCAGGCCAACTAATTCTTGAAGGCGACCGTATTACCATCGGTAATACCCTGCCCGGCAAAGAATCAACAGCGACTGATAGCTCAGGTGTGGGGATTTATAATTTAAGCGAAGGGTTTACCATTAGCTTTGATGTTGTTTCTCATAATAGTGCTGGTGGATTATCGCTTTATGTTGATAATAATACTGCCAGTCAAAGTAATTCAGTGCATGGCGGTGCTTCAAAGTTTTATGGTAAAGACATAAACGAAACCAACACCCCTGCAGGTCAACGGTTTTCATATACCTACATTCCAGGCGAAGATGTAAATACTGGCCCTGATCTGACTCATGTCGATGCCCGCGGTATTTTAAATCCTGAGATTAAAAATTCATATTTCCAAATACGCACTGATTCAGCGGCAATGATTGTCATTGATAACTTAACCATTGAAACAGTGGCAACCGACGTACCAGATGTTGAACCACCGGTTGAACCACCGATTGATCCTCCTGTGGAAGGTGAGATCCCAACAGTAGAATTACCAATTACCACTGACTTTACCGCACTTACTGCGGATATTTTCTCTGTTGATCATCAAAAAATTATTGATGCAAACGGCGATGAAATCCCCATGTTTAGCAAAACAGGCGGCTCAGTCACTGTGATTGATACTGGATTAGAACTCAATGGAGGTCGTTTCACATTAGGTAACACCACCCCAGGTATTGAAACAGCAGCAACGGATACCACCACCAGTGGAGCGCTGGATTTGTCTCGTCCTTATCAAGTGGTGATGGATATTGTCAGTATAAGTGACCCTGAAGGTGATAATAAATTCCAAATTTATGTGGATAACAACTCATCAAGCAGTTCTAAATCAATCCATGGTAATGACTCACGTTTTTATAATGAATTGATCAACTCGCTTACTGCTGGTCAAACTTTAACAGTACCCGGAAAGCTTGCGACTAAAAACTCATTTTTACAGTTACGTACCGAAACAGGCGGCACTGTGGTTATCAATAACCTCAGAGTTGAGTATGTTAAAGATCCATCTGTATTTAGCTGCACGGATGCACCTGAACTGTATTTTTGTGATGACTTTGCCAATGGTGATTTAAATAATTGGCAAATTTTAGCCAAGCCAGATAACACTGAAGCCCCAATGGGTGAGTTTGATGTACTTGATATCATGGGTAATAACATGATGCGATACACCGCAGGCGGTGCTGGGGGCGAGCTAATTTTAGCCACTGAAGAAGCTATGGCAAACGTGCCTTCGACAGGTAACTACTTTGTTGAAGCGAAAATTCGCCCGCGCCAGAACTCTACCACGGCCAATAAGCAGATCTTTTTGATGGCACGCTATTTAAATGCCGGTAATTGGTACGCCGGTGGCTTAAATGTGCAAAACTCATCAAGCAGTACGCAAGTGGAAGTTGCCGTTAGTAGCGAAGGGTCGATTGCGCGTCCAGTGCAAACAAAATCACCAATCTTACTCGGTGAAAAAGGCGCTACAGAAGACGGCGTTTGGTACACCACTCGATTTGAGATGATTGATGATCAACTTACCGTATACTTAGATGGTGAGAAAATGGGCTCTGCGACTGATACCAGCTATACAGCGCGTGGCTTAATTGGTGTGTTTACGAATAATCGTTCGTTTGAAATTGATGATGTAAAAGTGGGCGACCCTAGTATCAAGCCAATTCAGTTAACCCTTGATTACAAAGAGCCTAATTGGGACACAAGTACCAGTATGGATCCATTGTTGATCAACGTTACAGCGATTAAAAACGACGGTATCACAGCCGACACCTACACGGTCACTTCAAGCAATGAAGCAGTGGTGAGCGTTACAATCGATGCAAATACGATCACCCTTACACCGATTGCTGCAGGCGATGCAATGATCACATTTGTATCGGATTCAGACCCAAGTATTACCCGTACTATTAAAGTCTCTGTTGCAGAAGGCTTTGTTATGCCAACTGCTAACTATGGTGATTTAACAGCTAAAGTAATGCCAGCGATTGCTAGCGATAACCAATTTGTTGATACCCAATTATCGCTTACTTTTGATAACGCCCCTACCTTTGGTAGTTTAGGTGAAGTTCGTATTTATAAGCAAAACGACAACACCCTAGTTGATACCCTCAAAGTGGGTAAAAATGTCGATGTGATAGGCTACACCGGCCAGGATAAAGTCCGCTCTGTGTACTACTACCCGCTCACAATTGAAGGCAATACCTTAACCATTAAACCGCATAATAATGTGCTTGAATATGGCCATACTTATCGTGTTGTCATTGGTGATGATGTGGTATTAGGCGCACAACTCAACGGTACTGATTTTATTGGCCTCGGTGATAATAGCCAATGGACGTTCACCACTAAAGTGACAACGCCGGCAAGCAATCAACTATTGGTTGATGATGACGGTGTAGCTGACTTTAGAACCGTGCAAGGTGCACTTAACTTTGCAATGGCAAATCTTGCTAAAGATGAGCAAACCACCATTTCAGTCAAAGATGGTGTATATAATGAACTGCTATTCTTACGTAATAAAAATAACGTAACTATACAAGGGCAAAGCCAAGACAATACTATTATTCAGTACGAAAACTTCGAAACACTCAATGGTGGCTCAGGTGGCAGTGCGCCTGTAGGTTCTGGCACACCGGGTGGCGGTCGTGGTGTATTCTTAGTTGAAGGTGCGGATATGTTAGTGATCAACAACCTAACATTGAAAAACACGCATTTGCGTAACAAGGTTGATTCAAACCAAGCTGAAACAATTTACTTTAATAGTAATGGTCGTTTAGTGGCTAATAATGCCAGCTTTATTAGCGAACAAGATACCCTATTACTGAAAGGTTATAGCTGGTTCTACAACAGCTTAGTTGCTGGTAATGTTGACTTTATTTGGGGCTACCCAGTTACCGCATTATTTGAAAGCAGTGAAATACGCACTATAGGTGACTCTAAAGACAATGACCCAACGAAAGACACCTCTGGAGGCTATGTATTACAAGCACGCGTACCTGTGCAAACAGATCCTGGCTTTATCTTTTTAAACAGTAGTTTTACTCATGGCCCAGGACCAATTGGCAATGATGTGTTAGATAATTCAACCTATATTGCACGCAGTGGTGGCAGTGACACATATTTCGATAACATAACGCTTATCAATAATAAGTTTGATACCCACATTGCAACCTCAGGTTGGGCTGTGCAAGGTGTTAACAGTCAACCTGCACCAAATCCAGAAATTGCAACGGCTACCAGTGGCTGGCGCGAGTATGGCAGCATGGATTTAGCAGGTAATGCCCTTGATTTAAGTGCCCGTGTTGGCGGTTACATTATGCAAGACAGCGACGTGGTTAACTTACTTGAGCGTAATGCTATTTTTGCAAGCTTTAATGATGGCCAAGGTTGGACACCAGAACCACTAGCAATCCCAATCTTGCCAGATGAGCCAATTGCAATAACACCGGTGAATAATAGTCTGGGTTTTGCTGGTTATAATTTTAACCTAACCGGTGGCGAAGGTGGAACAGTCGTGACCGTAGATAATGGCACAGCGCTTAAATCGGCTTTAGCACAAGCAAAATCATCAGGTGTTCCAGTGACTATTTATGTCGACGGTGTCATTACTGATGCAAACAGTGGCGGCGATAATTCTTCTATCGAAATTAAAGATATGGATAATATCTCAATCATTGGTGTGGCAGATCGTGGTGAGCTAAGTGGTATCGGCATTGCTATTCGTCGTGCTAATAACATCATTATCCAAAACTTAAAAATCCATGAAGTACTTACCGGCGGTAAAGATGGTATTTCGATTGAAGGTGATGAAAATAAACCTACCGCGAATATCTGGATTGATCATAACGAACTCTATTCATCGTTAAATGTTGATCAAGATTATTATGATGGTTTAATCGATTCTAAATCGGGTGCTGAAAACATTACCATTTCATATAACTATATTCACGATAGCTGGAAAACGTCACTCCATGGTCACAGTGATGATGACTCGAGCAGCAACAAGAATCGTCATATTACCTTTCACCATAACCGCTTTGAAAACATCATATCGCGTGTTCCGTTGTTTAGATTTGGTCTAGGCCATATATTCAACAACTATTATAACAATATCACCTCTAGCGCGATTAACTCACGAATGGGCGCAGAGCTACATATTGAGAATAACTACTTTGAGCATACTAAAAATCCTGTGGTCTCTTTTTACTCAAAAGTAATTGGTTATTGGAATACCTCTGGTAACTACCTAGGTGAAGGCGTTACTTGGGGTGATGTGGCTGACGGCGATGTGGCAGCAGAGGTTACTGCTACAGGTATGACACCCACCAGCTCATACCAAGCACCTTACGAGTATAAGTTAACTCCAGTAATGGACGTTAAAGCGCATGTTATTGGCCATGCCGGTATTGGTAAAATAGATCAAAGCGATTTAGACATCCCAGACATTGCAGCGCCAAGTGAGCCACCTGTGCAACAGCCGCTTGGTTTACCATTTACTGAAAATTTTGCCGCAGCAAATGCTGACGAATTTTTTAGTAATAGCTACCGCGACCTATCAGGTTTAGCGGGTACGGGGACCCCGCTGTTTCATCGTGTCACTGGCACAATCGATGTATCCGCTGGGCAACTAACCATGACAGGTGCACGTATTAGCATTGCCAATACCACCCCTGCGGTGAATACCACCTCAGCGGATGCAAGCACAACGGGTCTACTTGATTTAAGTAACAACTATCAAGTGAGCTTTAAAGTCGCGGCTGTAGCAGGTAACACCGCAAAAAGCTTCCAAATATATGTAGATAACAATACCTCAGGTAGCGCTAATTCGATCCATGGCGGCTCTTCAAAGTTTTATTCAGTAAAACTTGAAGAGCTCGTCCCTGGTCAAACGTACACAGTCGATGGGTTGGTAGCCACAGCAACCTCATTCATCACTCTCAGAACGGAAAGTGAAGCAACCATCACATTGGATGAGATAACCATTCAGTAGTTGTAATGAGAGCAGCCAAGCGCTGCTTTAAGACAATTTGATAGTTACCAATACCCTTGCCCCGCACAGCAAGGGTATTTTTTTATCCATATCATTCCTTTCTCTTTGCGCAACAAAATCTTCAAGTTAATAATTCACAAAGAGATTAACAGGCGCTGCGGTTAAAGAGCTAGGGCATGAAGTTAACGTTATTAAATTGAGTTAGTAATTTTTCAAGTACGACTGCATAGATGCAGGAGGTAGAGCAATGCAGGAGTAATTGCCAAGAACTCCCTATCAAAATTTCTGCCTTGTTATCACTGTATTTATCTGTCGCTATAAATGGTCAGTAACTTAATACAATTGATATCAGCCGGGACTTACAGCGCTCAAAATGTTCCAGATATTAAAAATGGGCGCTATGCATTTTATCCTTTAGGCAGCATATCGGCCGTTTCGTTTAACACCGATATTTCATGCTATTTTATCAAAGGTGCTCCTCAGATTTAATTAACTCATGAATTAAATCAAAAAAGTATTATTGGATTACGGATAGAAGTAAGCGCCCTACTGTCAGTAAGGCGCTTTGAATGTCTGTAACAAAAATATTCTGAGGGGGGTTAATCGGTACTATTTAGCGCATCTGTTGGTAGATTCACGCTTCACTAAGTAAGGAGTGACTACGTCATCTAATTTAATTTTTTCACTTTGTGTCGATTGGCTTTTATTGATGAGTTTTTGTACCGCCAAACATGCCATATTTTGTACAGGTCTTCGAATAGTCGTTAGCGATGGAATGATCCGTGAAGCCAAAATATTATCATCAAAACCTGCTACTGATAGCTGTTCTGGTACTTTGATATTTAAATTACTGGCAACCCGTAATACCCCCGCCGCCATTTCGTCGTTGTTAGCAACAATGGCCGTTGGTCTTGGTTCAGTGCTTAACAACGTCATAGCGCATTCTATACCACTTTCGTAACTATTTTTGCCTTCAATAATACGATTTCCAGGCAGTTGCACATTACATTGTTGCAGTTCAGCTAAAAAGCCGGCTAAGCGTTCAATTGAAGAACGATAAACCTGCGGTCCAGAAATAAAACCAATGTCTTTATGGCCAAGTTCAACCAAGTAGCTGGCCATTTCTTTCATTGCTGCGCGTTCGTCTGAGACCACAATGTTATCAGCATCATCTAAATCTACCGATGCTAAGCGCACATAAGGACAACCTGCTTCACGAATTGCTGCAGCTAACTCTTTGTTTTCAGATACTGGCGGTAAAATAATCACGCCATCAAGTTTAGAGCGAGAGATAAATGACAGGCAATCGTCAATAAATTCAGCACTTTTAGAGTAACTAGGATGAACAACCAATTCATAGCCAAGTTCAGAGCAGACGCTTAATGCACCTCGTTGCACCTGATCAATATACAATGCATCGGGGTTATCATAAATTAAACCTAATAAGTAAGAACGACTTGATGCCAGCCCCCGTGCTTGTTTGTCAGGAGAAAAACCAACTTCGCTGATAATTTTAAGCACTCGCTCCCGCGTCGCTTCACCCACAGCGGGAGAACGGTTGATCACACGTGAAACTGTGCGCTTTGAAACACCGCACAGCTTAGCTACATCATTAATCGTTACTGACATAAAAGTTCCTATTTAGGATGATTGCAAAGTTTAACACTAACCGTAGATCCATAGAAGTAGTTAGTCAGCTCTTGTTATACATTGACTACTTTGATTTAAAAGAAAAATGGAGCTGTAGAGCTCCATCACAGATTTGTTTGATTAAGTTGGCCTAAACGCTGGCAAATAAATTATCCCAAGTTCAGGTTAGTTACTCGATTAAACCAAATAAACGCGGTAACGTTTCACTGATCGCCGGTACATATGTAACCAACATCAATACCAGAAACATCACAGCATACAGCGGCATCATTGGCTTAATTATTTTATGTAACGATGTTTTCGCCACCGCACAACTGACAAACAGTACACTCCCAACTGGCGGAGACACCAAGCCAATTGATAAGTTTAATACAATCATAATCCCAAATTGAATCGGCGACATACCAAATTGCTCAGCTACCGGTAAAAAGATCGGTGTAAAAATCAATACCGCAGGCGTCATATCAATAAACGCGCCAACCAAAATTAAAATCAGATTGATTAACAACAAGATTAAAATCGGATTATCACTGAGTGTTAAAAAGAACTCACTGACCAGCTGTGGAATATGTGTGTATGACAATAACCACGACATGCCCGAAGACGCGGCAATGATCAGCATTACAATAGCCGTTGTTTCACAAGCTTTTAGTAATATAGCAGGCATTTCAGCTATATTGATTTCTTTGTAGATAAATACCGACAGTATTAAAGCATAAATAACGGCAATAGCGCCGGCTTCAGTTGCGGTAAATACACCGCCAATAATGCCGCCAATAACAATAAAAATAAGCAACAAGCTTGGCAAAGCTGCGAGTATTTTTTTCATCACAATGTTAAATGGCAGTCTTGCTGTTACTGGGTAGTTGTTTTTAATCGAGTAAATAGCGCAAACAATCATCAATGCCAGCCCTACTAAAATACCCGGTAAGTAGCCGGCAATAAATAATGCCGCAATCGACACCCCACCACTGGCGATGGCATAGATAATTAAAATATTACTCGGTGGTATTAACATGCCCGTAGTGGCTGCACTTGCGGTAACCGCCGCAGCAAAACTGGCACTGTAACCATGTTTTTTCATTTCTGGCACCATAAAACTACCAATCGCCGATGTGGCTGCAACGGCAGAGCCTGATATTGCACCAAATAACATGCACGACATTACATTTACGAGTGCCAGGCCGCCGGGTAAAAAGCCTATCATCGCCATAGCACATTCAATCAGCCGTTTAGCAATGCCGCCTTGACCCATTATCAATCCAGACAAGATAAAAAATGGGATTGCCAATAATGCGAAACTATCAATGCCACCGGCCATTTGTTGGGCTATGGTCGTAGTGGCAGGCGTAAAATCAATGTGCATTAATAGCGCTGCTAATGTTGATAGCGCAATACACAAAGAAATAGGTACATTAATAAATAACAATACAAAAAAACAAACGATTAAAACAATTGCTGTTAAGTCCATTACGCTTCCTCCGTGAATTTTTGCTGTGCATAATTGATCAGGTTTTCAATGCAATTAATCACAATCAACACCCCGCTCAGCGGTAAAACGATATACACATAACCCATGTTGATCTCAAGCGCCGCTGAGGTTTGCTTTAATTCAAAGCTCAGCATCATCAATTGGCTGCCGCCATACACTAAAATACTTAATGCTGTGATCAGCACGCAGATTTCGATTACAAATGAACACTTATACCTAAGTGACGGGATCATTTTTTGATAAAACAGATCAAGTCCTAAATGTGCTTTAGTACGATACGCATACGAAGCGCCCAAGACACCAATCCAAATCAGGATAAAACGCGCTAACTCTTCGGTGTATGAGCTCGGTGCACGTAAAATAAATCGTGAAAATACTTGCCAACAAACAACGGTTACAATTGCTATCATGGCCAAAATCAGTAATCGCTCTATGATGCGATTTAAGTGTGTGTTGAGTTGTCGCATTGTTTGCTCCTACATGCTTTTTATTTTTTTAATGTGAGCTGCAACCGCTGTATCAGCGAACGAAGCATGAAAATCAGCCACTTTATCTTGAAACGCTTGTTTGTCAGGGTAGGTCACTTGTACGCCTTCTGCGATAACTGCTTTAAGCGCCTCATCAGATGCGTTTTGCCACAATGAACGTTGGTACTCAACAGAGTCGGCCATCGCTTGGGTTAACCACTGTTGTTGTTCGTTGTTAAGTGAGTTCCAAACTTCTAAGCTTGCTAAAATTACATCTGGAACAAAGGTATGTTCGTCCAGCGAATAATATTTAGCGATTTCGTAATGACGAGATAAGTAATAGCTTGGCGGATTGTTCTCTGCGCCATCAACTACACCTTGTTGCAGTGCGGCATATAATTCGCCCCATGCAATCGGTGCTGCAGCGCCGCCTAAAGCCTGCACTGTTGCTACTGCTGTAGGGCTATTTAACACGCGAATTTTTTTACCTATTAAATCATCTGGGGTATTAATCGCGCCATTGGTGGTGTAAAAGCTGCGGCTGCCTGCATCGTAATAGCCCAAACCTTTAAGCCTTGCAGTGCTCACTTTATTAAGTAGATCGGTGCCTAAGTCACTTTTAAGTACACGCCAAAAATGTTCACTATCGCGAAACAAATACGGAATGCCAAACACTTTCATCTCAGGTACAAAGCCTTCCAGCGGGCTTGCCGATACTTTAGTGATTGATAAACTTCCAATTTGTAACAACTCAATGAGTTCACGTTCAGACCCCAACTGACCACCTGGATAGATAACAATTTCCATTGTGCCATTTGAATAAAATGCCAAACGTTCAGCCATATATTCCATTGCTTGATGCACCACATGGCGGGTGTCTAATGTATGTGCCAAAGTTAATCGCACTGTTTTTTTGTCATCAGTGCAACTAGTTAGCAAAAATAACGACAAAACTAGCATTATCTTTATGAGAAGATTTCTATTCATTATTATTTCTTCTTATCGCTATATGATCATTAAAGAGCTGATTATCTCAGCTCGCTTGGTTGATATTTATCCATATCATCATAATCGAGGTTTTCACCAGCCATGCCCCAAATAAAACTGTAGTTTTGTGTGCCAGCACCTGAGTGAATTGACCATGGTGGCGATACCACTGCTTGCTCGTTATGTACCCAAATATGGCGAGTTTCAGTCGGCTCGCCCATAAAGTGACACACCGCTTGCTGCTCTGGCACTTCAAAATAAAAATACACTTCGTTGCGACGATCATGCTGATGAGCTGGCATGGTATTCCAGACGCTGCCTGGTTTTAATTCCGTTAGCCCCATTTGTAGTTGGCATGTTTGTACTACGGTATTGATCAGCATCTGATTAATATCGCGCTCATTGGAGGTTTCAAGCGCACCTAAATGCAATACATTGGCATCATTACGTGTCACTAACTTATTTGGATATTTGTGGTGAGCTGGTGCAGAATTAAGATAAAATTTTGCCGGATTGCCACTGTCATGACTAGTAAACAGCACCTCATTGGTATCTTTACCTAAATACAAGGCATCTTTATAGCCAAGCTGAAAATCTTCTCCATCAGCAGTCACCGTGCCGCTGCCGCCAACATTGATCACACCAAGCTCTCTACCCGTTAAAAAGTTTGCTGCTTTTAAGTTGTCTACCGTTTCTAACCTAAGCGGTGCGCTGGTTGGCACCGCACTGCCCACCATAAAACGCTCGTAGTGAGTGTATAACCAATAAATGGTGTTCTCTTGCATGAGTTTGTCGACCAAAAACTCATCTCTTAACTGTTGGGTGTCATAGCCTTTAACTTCATTTGGACCAACGGCATAACGTGACTCTATTTGTGTGCTCATAACATGCTACCTAAAATTAAAAATTATCGTGCTAACCAGCCACCATCAACCGCGAGAATATGGCCATTGACATAGTCACTGGCTGTTGATGATAAAAATATGGCTGAACCAATTAAGTCTTCTGCTTCACCCCAACGCCCCGCAGGGATACGCTTTTCAATTTCACTATTACGAGCGGCATCATCTTGTAATGCTTGGGTGTTATCGGTTCTAAAATAACCTGGCGCAATAGCATTAACCTGAATATTGTGTTGCGCCCATTCGTTTGCCAGCGCTTTAGTAAGACCCGCTACCGCATGTTTGCTCGCGGTATATGCTGGGACTGTCATACCGCCGCTGTATGACAGCATTGAGGCAATATTAATTATTTTGCCAAACCCTTGTTTGATCATGTTTGGCGCAACCGCTTGGGCCAATAAAAAACTGGCATCAAGGTTTACTTTCATCACGTTCTGCCATTGCTCATACGGGTAATCCACCGCAGGGCTGCGAAATATTGTGCCGCCAACATTAACCAAAATATCAATACCGCCATGATTAGCTAAGGCTGTAGCTGCTAAGGCATTCACTGAATCCGTATTACTCAAATCAGCTGCATAATCATACGCCTCACCACCGCGCTCTTTGATCATCTGACACGTTGCTTGGCAGCCGTGCTCTTTACTACTACTGCAAATAACCTTGGCGCCAGCAGCTGCTAAACCCAGTGCAATTTGTTGACCCAGTCCGCGGCTTGCACCGGTGACGAGTGCCGTTTTTGAAGTTAGATCAAACAAAGTGGCTGTCATTTTAAATTCCTGTATAAAGTGTTTATTACGTAATTACTAATTCAATGTAAATTGAATTGTCTAAACTTGTTAACACCCATTCTTCGCTACCGGTGGCAATTTGTCAAATACTATTTGCCACCGGTGGCAAATATAGCTAAGATGTAAATATCAATCAGCCCATATAACGTTTATAGGTTCATATTATGCAAGCACTGAATAGAAAAAACTTTAATAAAAACAAATACCCAACAAAAATAATGCAATACGGTGAGGGGAATTTCTTGCGTGCATTTATCGATTGGCAAATTGATAAACTCAATGAAACAAGTGATCTAAACGCCGGCGTTGCGGTGATCCGCCCTATTGATTATGACGCAATTCCTTTACTTAATGTTCAAGATGGTTTGTATACCACTATTATTCGTGGCTTAAACGAGCAAGGTGAAACCGTCGCCGATCACCGTATTATTAGTTCAATCAATGAAGAAATTCCTGTCTATAAAGATTTTCCGCGTTATATGGCATTAGCTGAGAATCCGGATCTGAAAATTATTTTTTCAAATACCACTGAAGCTGGTATTGAATATATTGATACTGATAGACTCGATGACGCTCCCGCTAAAGCATTCCCAGCTAAATTAACGCAGTGGTTGTTCCATCGCTTTAATCACTTTAACGGCTCAGCTGACAGCGGTATGGTGATCATCCCTTGTGAGTTAATTGACTACAACGGCGAGAAACTCAAAGAAATCGTGTTTCAATACTGCCAACTTTGGCAACTACCTGAGGCGTTTTCAAGCTGGTTGAATGAAGCTAACCACTTTTGCTCAAGCTTAGTTGACCGTATTGTCACTGGCTTCCCCCGTGATGAGCATCAACAACTACAAGAATCGTTAGGTTATTTAGATAACTTTATGGTGACCGCTGAGTACTTTCACTTGTTTGTTATTCAAGGACCGCAGCATCTAGCTGAATTATTATGCTTGCAAGACAGTGATCTAAATATAAAAATTGTTGATGATATTTCACCTTACAAACAACAAAAAGTCGGTATTTTAAATGGTGCTCATACGGCTTTAGTGCCACTAGCTTACATGGCGAACATTGATTCTGTGGGCGATGCGCTGGCCGACCCTCTGTTTGAAAAATACTTAACCCAGTTAATCTTTGCTGAAATTATTCCCACTCTTGATTTACCTGAAGATGAATTAAAGCGCTTTGCCAATGATGTACTGAACCGCTTCAGAAATCCGTATATTTGCCATTTATTACTGGCTATTTCACTCAACAGTATGACTAAATTTAAGACCCGTATTTTGCCGCAGTTGCACACCTATGTGAAAACAAATAACGCCGTACCGAATATGATGGCATTGGCTATTGCAGGGCAAATTTTGATGTATAAAGGCCTACGTAATGAGCAGCAAATTGAATTGAGCGATGCCCCACAATGGTTAGAACTATTTAATACCCTGTGGCATGACTTTGATAACAACACCCTATCCTTAAACACGCTTGTTGAACAAGTACTAGGGGCACAATGGCATTGGGAAAGTGATTTAAATGGACTTCCTGAATTAACTGCCACCGTTACAGCTCACCTACGTAATATGCTCACTGAAGGTGTAGCAACTACGCTTACTAACCAGTTAGGCCAATAATATGAAACCATTAATTAAACTACACCCAACTGATGATGTTGCCATTGCAATGCGTAATATCACCGCTGGTGAAATATTGCCCGTTGATGGCGAAGAGATCTTAGTCAATGAGAACATTGATAAAGGCCATAAAGTGGCGCTGCGCGATATTAATAAACAAGAGAATGTTATTAAATACGGTGCCCCCATTGGCTTTGCCCTAGAGAATATTCAAAAAGGCGGTTGGGTGCATACCCATTGCGTTAAAACCACCCTCAATGATGAACTGGATTATCAGTATGTTCCTGAGTTTATTGAACAAAGTGAAGCGACCCCTTCGCCTGAAGTAAATATTTATCGTAGACAAAACGGTGAAATTGGCATTCGTAATGAAATCTGGCTGATCCCTACGGTAGGCTGCGTCAATGGCATGATCAACCAAATGATCAAAGAGTTTAAACTGCGTCATCCACAATTAGAAATTGATGGCATTTATGCGTTTCCTCACCAGTTTGGCTGCTCTCAGCTCGGTGATGATTTAGATACAACACGGATACTGCTACAAAACATGGCACTGCATCCAAATGCGGGTGGCGCTTTAGTCGTTGGCTTAGGCTGTGAAAATAATCAATTACCGGCATTTCGTGATGGCTTAGGGGATTACGATGAAGGCCGCATTAAGTTTTTAATCACCCAACAAGCCGATGACGAAATTGAAGAAGGCGTTGCGCTACTTGAACAAATTTATGCCCAAGTAAAACAAGATAAACGTCAACCAGGTACTTTATCTGAAGTAAAGTTTGGCCTTGAATGTGGTGGCAGCGATGGTTTGTCTGGTATCACGGCGAATCCGATGCTGGGTTATTTTTCAGATTATTTAATTGCTCAAGGTGGCACAACGGTATTAACCGAAGTACCTGAAATGTTTGGCGCTGAAACTTTATTAATGTCGCGCTGTAAAGACGAGGAAACCTTTAACAAGCTCGTTAACATGGTTAATAACTTTAAAGGTTATTACAAAGCTCATAATCAACCGATTTATGAAAATCCGTCGCCAGGTAATAAAAAAGGCGGGATCACTACCTTAGAAGATAAATCGTTAGGGTGTACGCAAAAAGCCGGCACCAGCAAAGTACAAGCGGTTTTGCACTATGGTGAGCGCCTGCAAATACCTGGATTAAATCTATTGGATGCACCAGGTAACGACCCTATTGCCACCAGCGCACTTGGTGCTGCAGGTTGTCATATGGTGTTATTTACCACTGGTCGCGGTACGCCTTATGGTGGATTTGTGCCAACGTTAAAAATTGCTACTAATTCAGAACTTGCCAATAAGAAAAAACGCTGGATAGATTTTGACGCTGGCGTTTTAATTAACGATGTCTCAATGGAGCAAGTCCACGGGGAGTTTGTTGAACTGCTAGTCAACATCGTAAACGGCCAGCCAACTTGCAATGAAATAAACGACATTCGTGAAGTCGCTATTTGGAAAAAAGGAGTGACGTTATAAATGACAGCTAAGTCCATCGCAATTATTGGCGAATGTATGGTTGAGCTTAGCGGCCAACCATTTACTGCCATGCAACAAAATTATGGCGGCGATAGCATGAATACCGCCATTTACTTAAAAAAACTCGCAGGCAATGAAGTAAACGTCAATTACGTCAGTGCCATGGGCACTGATCCACTAAGTCGTGCACTGATTGAAAAATGGCAAGCTCACCATATTAATACTGACAATGTGCTGCTCAGTCATAACAAACAACCGGGTTTGTATATGATTCAAAACGATGTGTCAGGGGAGCGTACTTTTCAGTATTGGCGTAGCGACTCAGCCGCTAAATATTTATTGCAACATGCTGATTTTAAAAAAGTACTAACCAGTCTTGCCGAAGTTGATGCTATTTATTTATCGGGGATCTCGCTGGCAATTTTAGCAGAGCAAGATTGCCATACTTTACTCAGCCATTTAGCGTTACTAAAACAGCAAGGGATAAAAATTATTTATGATAGCAACTATCGCCCTGCATTATGGTCAAGCAAAATGCACTGCCACCTTGCCAATAATAAAGCATACGCACTAGCCGATTTAGCATTAGTGACTTTTGACGATGAAGCACAATTATGGGGAGATAGTAATGTTGCGCAATGTACCGAGCGTTTGCACCAACAAGGCGCTCACGAGGTCGTTGTAAAACTCGGCGCAGATGGCTGCCAATACAGTAAAAAACACCTTGACAATTCAATTTCAGTCGAGCTGTTTAGCACTGTAAAAATAGCAAACATCGTTGATACCACCGCTGCGGGTGATTCATTTAATGCTGGTTTTTTAGCGCAGTGGCTCACAGAGCAACCTATAAAACAATGTGCACAAGCGGGTAATTTACTGGCCGCCCAAGTGATCCAAAAGCGTGGAGCAATTGTCGAGATAGACATTGCGACAATCAAACACACAATAAAGGCTTAGCTATTTTTTCTTGCTCTACATCAAAAACTACTAATACAGTGAGCGCTTTATTTAGCCCGCTAGAATGGTTAAATATTTAAATCGATTGGCTAACACTCTTTAACGTCTCGACACCGAACCTGAGTGCATACCTAAGTTTACTTATTCTAAAGTAAGTGCTGTGAGACGCTTATTTTGTTTAAGTAAACTTCCTCTCACGGGTATGCACTCTAATTCCCTTACTTGCTGCTAATAATGTGATTAAACCGTTAGCTTGCCATCTGCATCAACACCTTGCTTCCAATACGCTGAGCAGACAATCTTCTCACGCGGTATTGCATATTTATCAATCGCTAAATCTTTAATGGTGCGCACAATAGCAGCTTCTAGCGCCATGAAAATCAATGGTTTTTGCGTATATTGAGTCAATAGCACTGAAGCCTGATCAACCACATCTATTTGCGGCTGCATTGTAATTAACCAATTTATAGTGTGCTTGCTGTGTGCTTTGATTGTATCGAGCTCGATAACATCCTGCGAGTCAGTAACATGAATGATCACATCAACATCAGCTGTTTCAGGTAGTTGCTGTAAATACCCGTTAATAGCATTAACTGAGGTTAAATCAGCAATCATCAAATACTGCGAGTGACTAAAATCATCTAGCTTTTTAGGGCCAGGGCCTGCAATTGCGAGTTTATCACCAGGCTTTGCTTGTTTAGCCCAATCAGTTGCGATACCACGATGCTGATTGACGACAAAATCAAGCGTAATTGTATGGTTAATAGTATCTATAGCTCTGATTGTATATGAGCGCTTAGGTGCAGGGTTAGCGGCTTTGAGGTCAATTTCAACCTCATCTTGTCCAGCATGTGGTAATAGTACTTTTACGTACGCACCTTGTTGATCCGCAGGAAAATCATGAAACTCATCTGAGCCAACAACCAGACGCTTTAAATGCGGAGCTATCGCTGTTGTGCTTATTACGGTTGCACGACGTACTTTTCTACTCATTTTGATCTCCTCAGAAGATTTATTTACGTGTTTAATTGCACAACGCCCCATTGGTTGATAAAATCAACTATAGCAATTTAATTGACATTGTCAACCATTATGGATTTATTATGAACTCTTCATTGGCCAATACATTATTTGCTTTAATGCAAAATTATCGCGTTACCATACGCGAAGCCATTAATGCAGGTGAGCTTGGGTTAAACGCAATGCATGTGCGTTGTCTACATATTATTGCAGCGACAACTCACTGCACTGCTAACGATATTGTGAATCAAACCCAGCGCGATAAAGCGCAAATTGCACGCTTAGTTAAAGAATTAATTACATTAAATCTGATTGACAAAGATGCCAGTGAGCACGATAAGCGTTGCTTTATCTTATCGTTTACCTCTGAAGGTCATGCTCTTTATGACAAACTATTAAACGCCGAACAGCATGTTAATGAGCAAATGTGCAAAAACTTAAACTCTCAACAAATCAATGACTTTTTAGATACTGCTCAAAAAATGATTAAAAATATGCAGTGATCGCAACTTCATTACTTGGCATAAGTTAACTAAAACACATATACTGTACACTTATACAGTGCATGTGTTTGGTTAATTATTTATGTTTGTTATTCCTATTTATATCGAAGCGGGCGTATGCGGGTTTGAATCACCTGCTGCTCAGTATAAAGAACTTGGTTTATCACTGGATCAGCTATTGATCAAACACCCCGATGCGACGTTTATTGGTGTGGCATCCGGCTGCTCAATGCAAGAGGTCGGTATTTTTGACGGCGATTTATTATTGGTTGATCGCGCCGAAGAAGCTAAAAATGGTGATGTCATTGTAGCTAACTTAAATGGTTTATTTGTTTGTAAATTATTAGATAAAACTAATGCACGGCTACTCTCTGCATCGGACTTATATCCCCCAGTGCAACTGACTGATAGTGATGAATTTCAATTAGAAGGTGTGGTTACTCGTTCGATTCGATTACATCGCTCTAGTGCTGAGCTGCGCCAATGTATTGCTTAGTGGATGCAGTGGCGTTTTACGCCAGCGCTGAAAAAGTATTTGATCCAGCGATCCGCTCAAAACCTGTTGTGGTATTAACCAATAACGATGGCTGCATTTGTGCGATATGTCCTATCGCACGGCGCTTAAATATCCCTAAGTTTCAGCCCTACTTTAAAGTTAAACATTTACTGGCCAAACATAAGGTGGTTATTCGCTCATCTAATTATGAGTTGTACGCGGATCTAAGCGATAAAATGATGAATGTGATCAGCCGTTTTTGCGACACCCAACACGTATATTCGATTGATGAAGCATTTTTGCAGTTTAACGGCTTTACCCCACTCATTAATGACTGGCATCAGTATGGCCAGTTAATTCGTCGCACAGTTTGGCGCGAAACAAAACTCCCTGTTGGAGTTGGCTTTGGCCCTACACCAACATTGGCAAAAGCCGCAAATCATGCTGCTAAAAAGCTCAACGGTTTTAATGGAATTGCAGTGATTGATAGCGAACAAGCACGACAACATATTTTAGCCGCGATGGATGTAGCTGATGTATGGGGCGTTGGCAGACGTTTAGCTAAAAAACTCAAACTACTTAACATTAACAGCGCGCTTGATTTAGCCAAACAAACACCACAACGTATGAAACGTTTATTTAGCGTCGTGCTTGAGCGTACAGTTAATGAGCTAAATGGCATTGTGTGTTTAAATTGGGATGATGTACGCCAAGATAAGCGTGAAATTTTTTCGACCCGTAGTTTTGGTGAACGTTTAACTGATCCGGTTGCATTAAAAACAGCGTTGATCAATCACAGTATTATTGTCGCTCGCAAACTACGTCAGCAACGCTCCTTAACTAAACGCCTGTTACTATTTGTGGCAAGCTCGCCCCATGAGTCACATTACTATAAAAAATCATTAGTGTATGAGTTACCCGTATCTAGCGCAGATAGCCGTGTATTTGCTAAAGCAATTAGCGAAATATTTACGCAGCTATATCAACACAACGTCCGTTTTTATAAATGTGGTGTGGGTGCACTCGAGCTTAGTTCACAACAGTTTCAACAACCCGACCTATTTGCTCCTAGCCAAGACAACATAAAACTAATGGAGTGTTTAGATTCAATTAATAAGCGATACGGCTGCGATACGCTAACTCTGGCAAGTCAACAACAAAGCCAAGCATGGCATATGAAGCGTGCATTTTTATCGCCTCAGTACACAACGCGTTGGCAGCATTTACCGAAAATAAGTTGTGATTTATAAAAAACTCACATTATCGTTAAATTTAAAGTTGTAGTTCAAACTGACAACGAACATTACTGCTCTCTACACTGTACGCAAGCGTTGTAGGCGAAATAAAACGCAGCGTTTGGCTCGTGTCTAAATTATCTGTCTCGTTTTCACAGCGAGTATGGCGTAGTGACATGGTAATGCTTTGCGTGGTGTATTTATACTTAGTAGTGACCAAACAAAAGTTAGCGACTTTATTCGTTTGTGTGCCATGGTGTAAGTTATTAAAAATAATTTCATCACCGAGCTTAAAGCCAAGATCAGGCTCATTTGCATCAAGCCATGCTAACTGTCCACCAGCACACATTTTAGCCTCACCTGATACCAATTGATAACTACCAACCTTAGTATTGAATAAATTAATAAACTGACTTTTATTACTTGGCAGCTCAGTTTTAGCACTGACAACTGTAGTTAAACAAACCGACACTAAACACAGTAATACTTTACGATAGCGCATTAAATACCTGACATTTATTGATTTATATACTCAGCATAGCATAGCTACGGTGATTAAAATAAAAACCAGCCAGTATACTGAGTCATGGTTGGTTTTTAATATTATGTTACTGCCAATATTTAGCAAATAGTTGCGGATATGCCAACTTTAAAAATTTAGGCTTATCTTTAAAGCGCTTACCTTTGGGTTGATCAAGGCCTGAAGGAGCAAAGGGTAATTCGTCTTCATTACGCTGTTCATATAATAAACCAGCGATCAAGTCATACTCATCTAAGTAAGGATAAGGCTGCTCGTTTAAATGATAAACAGGTGTGCAATCAGCCAAAGAATCAGCATTTTCAAGCGCAGTATTAAAAGCTGCTTCACCACGAGAAATTAACCAACAACGAAATTCTGAGAAACCGTATTCATCATTGCAACCGGCCATTACAAACGCAGCACCGAATAGCTCCCAAGTATAACTTTGGCGCATACAAATGCTAAATTGCTTATCAAATTCAATGAGCTGTGCATCGCTTAAATCTGTAAGTAAACCTTTTAAACGTTCACTGACTGATTCTGGCTCTGCGGTTCTATCTGCAACGGTAACTAATTGCCAGAATTCGCTTAAAGTAAGTGCACTCATGACAAAATCTCTTTCACTCGCCCTACTTGACCATCCTCTAAGCGCACTTTAATACCATGCGGATGATTGGGTGATTTAGTCAAAAGGCGCTCAACAACACCTTGCGTTAATGTGCCGCTGCGCTGATCTTGTTTTAAAACGATATTAACTTCGGTGCCAGGGGTGATTTGTGAACGAGTAGGAACTGCCATAATGGATCTCTTTTACTATTTTTGTTGGATTATAGCTGTATGTCATCTTGATACCAAACTAAAGCACCGTAATCATCATTTTTTCAGGTTTAGTTGCACTGATAATAACCGCAAAATCATGCTGGTAAATTTATAGGTATCACTTAAGCCTAAGTTCATCTAAGCAGTTCAAGCGCCTGTTCAAATTTAACTGGTTTACTAAATAAATAACCTTGATAGCTATCAACTTCTAAACCTTTTAATAAAGCTAACTGATCGTTACGCTCCACACCTTCCGCTATCACTTTACAACCAATCATATGCGACATTTTAGTCACTGCTGAAACAATACTTTTATCTTTTGAGTGCTCACAAATATTATCAACATAAGATTTATCTATCTTTATATAATCAACAGAAAGTTCTTTTAAAACAGAAATCGAGGAAAACCCAGTGCCAAAGTCATCAATAGAAATACGTACGCCAATGCTTTTTAATTGTGTGATAACTTTAGATAAATAGACTAAATTTTTAATCATTATAGTTTCTGTAATTTCTAAATGTATGTTATTTGTGTTAACACAATACCGATTTAATAAATTCTTTAAAAATATAATAAAATCATGACTTTCAAGTTGCAGTACAGATACGTTGATTGATAGTGCAATCGTATTGTCGAGTTTGTTTAACTTACTCAAACTTGCAATCGCTTGCTCTAAAACAAACTCCCCTAAAAAGTTAATTTGGCCATAGCGTTCTGCTATGTCGATAAATTCTGAAGGGGGAATAAATTCATCATTTAAATGCCAACGTAACAGCACTTCGAAAGTAATTATTTTATTATCGATTATATCAACAATAGGCTGATAACAAAGATGAAAGCCTCCTTGTTCAACACTCTCTTTAATTGATCTACGTAACATCTCTTCTCTATTAAGAGCTTGCATCATACGTTCATCAAATATTGAAATTTCATTGCGATTTTTTTTACCTTCGTACATTGCAACATCAGCATATTTGATAGCTTGAGTAAGGTCAAAGTTTGTGCGAGTGTAAAACAAGCCCACTTTAAAGGAGGGTCTAATATTCAGGTTATCTTTAACGACAGGCTGGGTTAAATTATCAACAAGCTTTGTCGTGTTACTTATCAGCTCAGCTTTACTCGCGTGACACGAATAAAGAATAAATTCGTCCCCTCCCCACCTACAAGCAATCATTTCCCGTTTTTTTTCTATCGATAATAAACGTTTTCCAGTTTCAGCAAGAACAAAATCTCCAAACTCATGACCATATTTATCATTAAGTATTTTAAAGTCATCCATATCTAAAAATAGAACAGCTTTAATGTTATTGATATTTTGAGCTAAATCGAGATCGACATTAGAGAAAAAGCTCCCCCGGTTAAATAATTGAGTTAAATTATCACGTTGCTCTAAATTAATTATTTTCTCAGTACGAACTTGCACTTCTTTTTCTAGATTATGGATAAATAAATCGAGCTTAATTTCATTATTAATTGAGGTTTTTACATCTTTAGCTGCGCGTATTGCACTGACAAAACACAAAATAAACCACAATACAATTCCCAATATGCCTAAAACATTTTCATTATCGTCTGGTTGAAATAAAAGCAATATACTAAATGGGATAAGCAAAAAAGTAATATAGCTGAAGGCTGAGCGAATATCGGAGGACAGAACATTGACAGCTCCCCCTGCTAATGAGCTAAAAACAACCAGCGTGACAAATTTCTCTGACATCTGCATATCTTCAAAAAATAATATTGGGAACACAGCCCAAGTCAAACCAGTTAAAAATACACCAATAAAGTAACAATGGTACTTTATATTATTGTCATTACTTAAAAAAACATGATTTAAAATGCGCAGTGAAAATACGAAAATAAGAATACAAAACCAATACAACTTTCCTACAGAGTCACTTTGATTAATGCCACTAAAAATAACAAAAACAGCAACTATAAGATTTATAATAATAGCTGAATTGAAATAGGAACTAACGAAACTAAGTCGTTTAGCTATAAAATTTTTTGAATAAGTAGCCATTACACTAAATCACATACCCTGTCTAAACTGAGCATTCTACTTAAAATAACCAATCAATACAGTATTAATAAATCAATCGAGAGCGAAAAATACGCGCTGAGTTATTGTCTTTTTTGCAACTATTGACATGTCATTTCACATCATCGCTTAGCTCTTAAGTGAACTCTGTTAATGATCAAATAGTTACACAAATGAAAAGCCTGAATTTCAAGTGCGTCATCGCTACTATCGGTTATTTCTTAACGCAAAGCAGTGTTTAAAAAACTTATTTTACCTTAAAAACGAAACTATGATGAAAAATTAATTGCTTGTGGCTTGATGTTTATAAGCGCAAGCGGCTGCTTAATTTGCGCTTCAATTAAAGGCAATTGTTGCTCATTGTTTGCCTCTAATAGTGCTAATTCATCAATAAAAAAACAACTTATATGCAAGCTATTTCTTGGTTTTTTTAAATTGACTGTATGCGTTAAGTAACTAAAACCAGCGTGCTTGTCTTTTATATTTTCACAAGCGATGGTTAGAGTCTTACGAAGTGCTTTATCTAACAATTTTTCTGTTTTAGTCATTTTTACTGGTGTGCTCTTGGCTTGAGTCGTTTTCTGGAACTATGTCTTGCTGCTTTTTAAATTTTTTGTAACCGTCTTCTTGGCGCTTTATACATTCATGATATTCTTTATCTGCCATGTAGCTGCATTCACCTAAACGGGCAGCTTGAATTTCGTGATAGCGTGCATCTGAACTACAGCCGGTTAAAAACAGTACCGCTGAGGCACTTACAACCCATTTTAGCCTATTGAAAAGCATTAAAAATTCCTTACATTTTAAGCTGGAAAAGTAATTCATCCATGACGATTTTGCTGTATATTGCAAACGTTTTATATCTATAACCGTTAAGGGCTAATTATGATGTTGTCGCAGTTACAAAAGCTGTTCCAGCGTATCGATAAAAGTAAAATATTTCAATCATTTGTTATCGCCGTTATTGTTGTATCAGCGCTCACCGTTGGTGCACACACCTATTCGTTACACCCCACTGTTGAATTTGCTTTACATTGGATGGACGTGGGCATCACGGTGTTTTTCTTAATAGAACTAATTATCCGCTATGTTGCAAGTAAAGGCTTAAAAGACTTTTTTAGCAAAGGCTGGAATATCTTTGACTTTATAATCGTCATTGGCAGTTTATATCCTGCTGCAGGTTCGACCATTTTTATAGCCCGTTTACTACGAATATTCCGCGTACTACGTTTAGTCTCTATGGTGCCAGAACTACGTTTGTTGGTTAATTCACTATTAAAAGCCATACCGCAAATGGGCTATATTGCGCTGTTAATGTTTGTTATTTTCTATATTTATGCCGCAACTGGCAGCATGTTATTTTCTGAGATAAATCCATTTCTGTGGGGAGATGTATCAATCTCAATGTTGACTCTGTTCAGAATAGCAACCTTTGAAGATTGGACCGACGTCATGTACGAAACTATGGCTGTCTATAAACTAAGTTGGATTTACTACCTTACTTTTATATTCTTAACTGCTTTCGTATTTTTAAACATGATGGTAGGCGCTATTCTAGAAGTTATGTCACAGGAGCATCGCAATGCCCGTGAAGAGCAAGCCGATGTAGATTCCTTGCCGGCAACCCAAGGACAAATCAATGAGCTGAAGGCACAAATAGCAGAACTAAAAACACTATTAAAGCCCAAAAACTAAGTATTGATAAACTAGCACCTAAGAATATAAAAGCTTAGGTGCTAGTGCAATTATAACTAAGTTCATCTGTAGTCAGCCGATAAACCAAGCATTTATTCCTAGTGTAAAATCTAAAACTAATAAATTATTGCTTTTAGCTATTTATCAATGGTCTAATAAAAATATGATAAATTTACACCAATTATAATGCATTACTTAAGTCGCTACTTTTTACTATCAGATCACGTTAATTCAAACGTTCTAGTACCTAACTGGCGTATCAGTGCACTACGCATTATTTTAACCGCTGGTGTAATTTTATGTTTCTCAGTATTTTGCCATACTTTAAACGCCGCAATTGAGTTCAACTTAATATATATTATTGTGCTTGCTGCAAGCTTTTCTGTGACAATGGCCACCTTACTAATTGCTAGCCGTAAATACTTTACTTTATGTGCACATGCCCTGCTACTAAGTATTGTTGCCGCAACAATCTCAATGAATGTATTTTTAACAGACATCAACCTTGCAAAGGTAGGCTCTATGTATATGTATGCATGCCCTATTATTGCATTGATGCTGTTAGGTGTGAGGACCGCGCTAGGTTATGCAATTTTAAATATCGTGCCTTTTTACTTTATAATAAACAACGTTGATATTTCATCTCTGACTTCTATAAATACACAACTACCAAATTCAGACTGGTATATATCAGGGCTATTATTTTTATTCTTTAATATCTGTATTCCGCTCGCAGTTGCGCGAACCATTGTTGCTGCAAAACGCTTAAATCAAACCATGGCAGAATCAAATAGTCATCTAGCAGCAAAAAATGAGCTTTATAGAACATTTTTTACTGAATCAAGTATTGCAAAAATAATTATCGATAGTGAAAACACCGTTATAGATTTTAACAGTCAAGCGAAAATGTTATTTGATTTCAAAGCAACAGTTAAACTCGATAAATTATTACCTAATCTTGTGATTGCAGCTAACCCACAAAAGAACCAAGTATTTAAATATAAAAACACCTATAAAACTGTACATTACCAGCAAGTTACTGACTCTGATTATTGTGTGCTGCGCTTTGATGACTGCACTGAACAACATCAAATAAAACAAAACTTATTAGCAATGGAGCAAGAAAACAAACGTTTACGTTACAGCGATGGTCAAACACACCTTCCCAATAGAGAATGGTTTGAGCTTCAGTGTGAAAGATTTGTAGCAAAGTACCAAGGTGATTTCTATATTGTGATCACCCAGAGTGCAAATAATGAATATTTAAATCTCAAATACAGTAAAGCTGATGCAAAAGCACATTTAGTATCAGCTTATAAGCGCTTAAAAGACTCTAATGAAGACCTCGTTCTGTGCGCTCATGTAGGTAATAATAAATTAGCATTTATAATAACTACAAGCTCAGCTAACAAAATAGAGTATAAGCTTTTAAACGAAGTTAAACATGCGCTTGATGAACCTTATATAATGCGGGGCAGAAAATACCAACAGTCGTTTTTATTTGGTTTTTCTAACTTTCCAAGACAAGGAAAAAGCAGTGCTACTGTATTGAACAACGCAATAGAGGCATTAAAACTTGCTGATAATCATCGCCCTATTAATGGTTATGATGAGAAACGCTCACAAGCATTTTTAGAAAAACATGAAATATCAATGTTATTAGACGAAGCACTTCATAACGCCGAGTTAGAGTTACACTATCAACCTAAAGTAACACATGACGGCAAGTGCATTGGACTTGAAGCATTAGCACGCTGGAACAGTAAAACTCTTGGTGTTGTATCACCTGCGGTGTTTATTCCTATCGCAGAGGAATACCGGATGATCAGCCGACTCACAGATCTCATAATTCAAAAAGTCTGTACTCAAATTGCAACTTGGAGCAAAGATGAAATTCCACTAGTACCTGTTGCAATAAATATATCATTGCTTGATTTTGGCCAAAGCGATTTCATGTCAAAATTAGTAAAATACTTAGCGGACTTTAATGTCAAACCAAGTCAAATTGAATTAGAACTGACCGAAACGTCATTAGAAGCAAACCAAGAATATTCCTTGGCGCTAATGCAAAACCTACAATCATGGGGATTCACAATTTCTGTTGATGACTTTGGTGTGGGCTATTCAAATATTGCGCGCTTAGCCGAATATCCTATAAATAAGCTAAAACTTGATCGCTCGCTAATAAGCCAAGTTACAAGCTCAACAAGGCAAAAGAGCTTAGTAAAAGCAATTCACGTCATGTGTGATGAGCTAGGTATAAAATGCGTATCTGAGGGAGTTGAAACACAACAACAAGTTGAAATTATGGCAAATATGGGATGTAAAGAATTTCAAGGCTTTTATTTTTCAAAACCATTATCGGCCTACCACTATACCGAGCATATAAAACAACAAGGTTTGAATTTTAATCCGCAAAAAATACCAACAAGTTAATACCGGAAAAAAATAGAATCGGCTATTAAGCTGACTGGAGTATTCGCATTGAAGACTAATGAGCGGTATTGTCAGCTTGTATTTTATTCTTAGCCACTGTTATTACTACACTTTAAATTTTCCAACTAGATCAGTAAGAACGTGTGATAAGGTTTTTAATTTATCGCCATTATTACTGGTATTGGCAGCAATTTCACTAACATCATCAGCCGCATTTTTGATTTCTATAACATTGCGATTTATATCTTCAGCGACATGCTGCTGCTCTTCTGCAGCGGTTGCTATCTGCGTATTTAAGTCACTAATATTAACAATAGACGCTGTAATTTCCGTAAATTGCAGCTGTGCAGCATGGGATAGTTCAACCGTTTTATTAGTGCTGTCTAAACTGCGTTTCATTTCAGTAGTGACTTGGCCAGACATGCTACGTAATTTGTCTAATTGCGTAGCAATCTCTTCAGTGGATTCAGACGTACGTTTCGACAATGCACGTACTTCATCTGCAACGACAGCAAAACCACGACCATGATCCCCCGCTCTAGCAGCTTCTATTGCAGCATTTAAAGCAAGCAAATTAGTTTGCTCAGCAATGCCTCTTATAACGCCTAAAATTGACATGATATTTTCACTTTCAGTGTCAAGTTGCGATATATCATCCGTTGCTTTACTTATCACTTCGCTCAAAACAACCACGCTTTGAACGGTCTCTGTGATCACTGTTTGACCTATCTCTGATGCCTGTTGCGTTTGCATAGCCAGATCTGCCGCATTAGCACAACTTGAAGCTACTTCGTTGGCTGTCGCAGCCATTTGATTAATTGCAGTTGCCGCCATTTCCAGTGCTTGTTGTTGTTGGGAGGTAGAACGAGTTAATTGCGATGCTTGTGTAGAAGTTTGCTCTGATGTACCGCTTACATCTAATGCACACTCGTTGATTTGTCTTACTAAATCAGCAATCAAGTTTAAAAATAGGTTAAAACTATTGGCAAGCTTTGCCGTCTCATCTTTAGTTTTTATCGTGAGCCGTCGAGTTAGGTCACCACCGCCTTGCGCAATTTCAGCCAGGCCATCACTGACTTCAACTATAGGTGAAGAAATTACTTTTGAGATATAACTTGCGATTAAAATGAATACAATAATTAGCACCGCACTAATAATTAAAATTGTAACGGTCATGGTGTTTGCGGCGCTCATCACCTCTGACTTTTCAACTAAGCCAATAAATTTCCAGCCTAACTTAGCTGAAGTATAAATATTGGCAATAAAATCTTTGTCATTAATAACAATTTCGAACTGACCTTGGGTATTAGCCGCTAACTGCTTGTATTTCCCACCCGCAATATCAGTTAAACGTTTAAAACGAAAATCTTCATTTTTAACATCAACAAGTATGTTTCCCGTATCTTCGATCAGCATTAAGTAACCAGTTTCACCCAGCTTAATATTAGCAATAATTTCTGTCAGTCCTTGCAAAGAAACATCCATTCCCTGTACACCGATAATTTGTCCATTATCTTTTATTGCTTTTACAGTAGAGACTATAACCATGTCGTCAGCTGCCCAATAATAAGCACTAGTGCGAACCGTTTTACCACTTGCAGATTTACCTGTTAAATACCAAGGTCGAGATCGTGGGTCATAATTAGCATTAACTTCTCCCGCTGGCCACTGAATATAACCACCTTGTTCATTACCCATATAAATATAAGCAAGCCCTGGGTGAGTTTGGCCGAAGTGATCAAACTGTTGAAATGCGGCACGTTCAACACTGCTGCCTTGGAGATGTTTTAGCATCACCGAATTATTTGTATCTACATGAGTTTTGACATCTTGCTTGGCAGCTAAGACCATTTGATGGGAAGCTAGATAATCAACATTTTTTTCTATTTCGGCAAAAAATATAGCGATACCATTATCTATTTGCCGTGCTTCTCTTTCGCTCATTTGCGCAAAATTATCAATAGCTTGCTCTCTTGTTTGCGTGATAACAAGTGCTGCAATAATAAAAAGAGGTAAGGCGATGGCGGAGGCAAAAGATAGTTTTAATTTTTTTGATATATTCATATATAGGAGGCCAAATAGATACTCCCATAAAGATAGTAAGCTATTGAGTATCCAGCAAGAAACAATCTCACTAAATTAACTAAGCAGTGACAAAACTAAAGCGGTGCAAAAAGACAACAGTAAAAGGGCTGGCACATTGCCAGCCCTCCATATTAACTGTAATAAATGGCAGCCAATAAACTAATATTTATTATCAACAATAATGCGTAGCATACGACGTAGCGGCTCTGCAGCACCCCATAATAATTGATCGCCAACGGTAAAAGCACTAATATATTTAGGTCCCATTGCTAACTTACGAATACGCCCTACAGGAATACTTAATGTACCAGTTACTTTAACTGGGGTTAAATCCGTAGCAGTGATATCACGCTCATTAGGGATAACTTTAACCCACTCATTGTGTGAGGCTAAAATCTGTTCTATTTTCTCGACGCTAATATCTTCACGTAGTTTAATGGTCATAGCTTGGCTATGACAGCGCATTGCACCAATGCGCACACATAAACCGTCAATAGGCACAGGTTGCTTACTTGATCCTAAAATCTTATTAGCTTCTACTTGCGCTTTCCATTCTTCTTTTGATTGCCCTGATGGCATTGGCACATCAATCCATGGGATAAGACTGCCTGCTAACGGCACACCAAATTGCTCTTGCGGTAAATCGCTTGAGGCAATCTGCTGCGTGACTAGTTTATCAATTTCTAAAATAGCGGCCTGTGGATCAGCGAGCTTGTCAGCCACACTTGCATGAATAGAGCCCATTTGCGCGATTAGCTCTTTCATATTGCGCGCACCGGCACCCGATGCAGCTTGATAAGTCATTGGGCTTACCCATTCAATCAAGTCTTGCTCAAATAGACCACCCAGCGCTAATAACATGAGTGACACTGTGCAGTTACCACCCACATAGGTTTTTACGCCTTGCTCAAGACCTTGTTCAATCACATCTTTATTGACCGGATCAAGTACAATAATACTGTCATCGCTCATACGCAGTGCTGATGCCGCATCAATCCAATAGCCGTCCCAACCTGCTTCGCGTAATTGTGGATACACAGCTTTGGTATAATCGCCACCTTGACAGGTGATAATAATATCCATTTTTGCCAGCGATTCAAAATCCATTGCATTAAGTAATGGTTTTGCAGGACCCGCTAAATCAGGGCCAAGCTGACCGGTTTGTGAGGTGGTAAAAAAAGTGGTGTCGATATGAGCAAAATCATTTTCTTGTTGCATACGCTCTAATAACACTGAGCCAACCATGCCCCGCCATCCGACCAATCCTACTTTTTTCATTGTTTGTTCCACTGTTTGAGTCATAAGAAATACCTAATACGTTAAAAATTAAAATTCATTGCGTGAGATTTAATTTTCATTAGCATCAAAATAACACCACCAGCCCCCTAAAACTAGTGAATAAAGTAGAACTCAAATTTTTTTCATAATGTAAAAAATGCAAAGGCATACAACGATTATTTTAAACTTTAATAAAAGCTTAACCTTGCTGAAACCTGTATTTACCAAGCTTAGAAGACACATTGAAAAGACGTTTTGTGTAATTCTACATTCAACTAAAGGAAAAGATAATGAAGACACTTACTTTCGCTCTACTCGCTTTAAGTTCAGCATCACTTAATGTATTTGCAGATACAACGCTTTCAGCAAGCACAATGGAATTAAAAGAAAATGAAAAAGTATCTTTTGAACGCGCAGAAATAAATATGGAAGAGCGACAAGGCATACTAGTCAATACTGCAACAACCTATTACAGCCCGAAGGTATGGATAAATGGGCACTTAGAGCAGTTTTTTGTGGGCTCTACAAATGGGAATCAATTTTGTGAAGAGCGTGGCCACAACCAAGAAATATCTGGAAGCACAATTACTTGCGGAGAGGATGAAAGCGCCTATGGAGACTTCGATTGGTATAACCAATCATGGGACATGAAAAGCACGGGCAGTAAAAACCAATGTTATCAGCTCTATGCAACTATAAAGTGTCAATAAAATAACAAAATATAAAACTAAAAAGCCCTGTATTAAATACAGGGCAAATAACTTTTGTCTGCTTTAGGTGTCTCTTGACAGTGTAGAAGTTAGGTTCCAATCTAACCAAACGTACAGTTATGAGCAATAAGCATCCAGTTAATAATTGCGATGTATGAAGTCGAAATTTGATTCCTTTTGGCTTCATGACCTGCGTTTTTTTAATGCCTTAAAATAAACATCAAGTGCTGTAATATCAGCCAACAATTCATCAATATCTGGCATTTCCGTAACACCCAAACAAGTAGCGGTATCGTGACCTTCAAAGTAAGTACTACATTTCCCCATTCCAGCACTAATGGTAGCTACATCCTCTGGTGTACTATCAACTATATATCGGATATTTTGAGTCTGAACAGCACGACTAAACCGTTGCACAACATTTCTAATTAGCCATTCTTCAACTAACCTCTCCCACGTTTCACGCATTTTACCGTAGATATGTTTAGCATCTCGACTATAAATATCTTCAATAAAGTCATCTCGTTTAGTGTACCGTCTAAGCTCTACTTCTAACTGCCTCAACTGTCCTATCCTATCTACAGTTTTTAAAGTATCCCAAGGTGGACTTCCTTGCGGGAACCCAGAGAGCTTTCCTATACGAGTGATAGACTGGATATTAATCGGATTTGAGGATTCCTCACTCAACATCATCAAGAATGGCAAGTCGTGCGTAAGCACAATCACCTGCCTATGTAGTGCTTCATCTGCAATACGTTTAGCAAACTTTCGCCTCCACTTATGATCTAAGGAGTTAACTGGATCATCAAAAATGATGGCAGACTTTCTATTATCAATTGTTAACTCAGCCATAAAACCAGCTAGAGCGATACATTTTTGCTCACCCTCACTGGCAATATGTCCTATCTTTGACGCATTCCTTGAAATCTGTAGAGTCAATTTCTGTTGACCAGCAGAGCCTTGAGTTTTAGTTTCTACATCAAAGCTTTTAAAGTTTAACGCTACTAACTCTTTGTTAAATGCGGCATTGATTACCCCCAAACTGCCAGTTTTAGCTAACTCGGATATAAACCGCGTAATAAGTGAAAGGTTAGTTGTAGCTAAAGCTGAGTTAAAACAGCCAAATGTCTTAATACGGTTTATTTCAATAATGATATTATCTTTATGCGCAGATAACCTCTGTCGATCTTCAAGCTCTATCAATCTGTCCTGACTAAACTTAATTGTCTGAGCTAACGTACCGTCATCAACAACATCATTCATTTTTACTTTTATTGCTTCAACTTGCCGAGATAGTCGATGTACAAATCTCATATCTAGGGCTGGATGAGTAAATGTTGGGTTAGCAGAAGTTAGGCTATTCTTCCTATCAAACAATTGCTGTATACAGATGTTGAATTGCTCTATGGCATCAGGTGTAGATTGCCTTAACTCCTCAAAAATACCACTATACGGTTTAAGGTCAAAACTCAATTTAGTTATGAGGTTCATCTGTACAGTTAGTGTATTAGTTGCCTTATCTGCATCTACCTGAGACTGATATGTAATATAATTATTGAATCTAGTCATCCTTTCCGCAGCTTGCCTTCCTATCGATTGTAAGCATGTAGGACAGTATTCATTTTCAACTGGTGGGAAAGTTTTATCATCACCATTACCAATTATAAAGTTCTGCGCATGGTTCCACATTTCTTTCCAAGCATCATTGCCAATACCTTCAATTGGTAAACCATTTAAAGTGTTCTGCCTTACTTGTTCAGCAACTTTCAATTTAGTTGATTTATCACCATATAACACCCCAATTTTGGCCACATTAACATCACCCAGTTTTGAACACAGGTTGTTAAAAAAATCCAGTAACGGTTCACGGTGTTTTAATTTGGTTGCATAAAAAGCTTTTACTTGAGCAGGTGTTTTTCCACTTAGCTCTGCCACCTCTTTCTTCAATCGACCTATTTCTAGCAACTCAACTTCATCACCACATTGAGCATATAATGTAGCTTCAGTGGCAGTAGCTAGTGAGTTACAGAAAGTACTCACCTTAGATAATGGGTTTAAATCAGGTATTTTATATGGTGTTCTAAACGGAACTATTTCACGTGTCAATTCGTTTTTCACAAATAGGCAAGCACTACTCAACTCTTTTAATAATTTTATTTCTGATGGTTTGTACTCAACACTATCCGTTTTAGATATGTAATTGGAAGCAGAGTGAGAATCAAATACCCTTATAGACTTTAACTCTGGACTTGGTTCACCACCATTGGTCCAGATATTTTCAACTATTGCGGCACCACCAACTGATAGACCTAATGTAGCTTGTGATGGAACGGCAGAAGGGTTGAAAGCATTAGTAGTAATAACAGGGACATCACCCCGAGTTAAACATGCACTTTTCAGTATTTTTGCATAGCTTGATTTACCAGCACCATTATCCCCATAAACGGCTGTTAAACCCTCAATTGAAAAGTTTAGTGTTACATCTTCAATTAACGATGAGACATTCTTTACATTGCCTAAGCTTGCTAACGTTACGGGGGCAACTTCAGTTTCAAACCCTGTAGCCGCAACGGGTTTAACGTAGTTATTAAACTCAGGTGCTTGAGGAAGTAGACCAAACTCCATTTTGGCAACTTGGTAAATAAGCTGCAAATCTTGCTGCTGAAGCCCTCCCTGCTCCATGACCCTGCGGATTACCTGTCTCCACCATAGCGGCTTTTTAGCGCTATTTACCCACGTAACAACTTTCTCTATTTGTGTCATAAAAATCCTTTTGTGCCATGCGTTAGTATACGAATATTAGACTAAGAATTTAATATCCTGATATTAAAAACAATATCCGTTTGATGAATAATCTTGTAATCAAATAACTCCTGGTAATTTACCCTAATCCAAGATTGGTCTAAAGCAGGCTTAATAGTCTAATTTTGTTTCTTCCCTATTCATTAAAGAATGTACGGTAAATATAGCTAGCTGTCGAGTAGCTAGCTTTGTGAGAGCTAATAACCCTACAGCACTAAACAATCTGCCAGATTTGAACAAGGTCAGCCATAAGGCATTACCGCTTAGATAAGCCCCCCACTTTATACACTATAAGCAAAATACTATTTACCACACCCCTTACGGCACAATTATTAATTTCATAAATAACAAGCAATAAAAAGCCCTACACTTGGTAGGGCTAAGTAATGCTGACTATAAATGCTATTTATTAGATGACTTTAAAACTCGTAGCTAAAGCTCACGCTTAATTCTCTAGGCGTTTCTTGAGAACGAATTAGCACATCGTTTTGCTCTACTTCAAAGTTTTGTCCCAACATATTTTTCACTTTAAGTGTTAATGTGGTATTAAACGTTGGGTAATAACTATAAACCATGTCTAACGAGTTTAAAGGTTGTTCGTAAGCGTCATCAAAGTTATTAACACCCGCAGCTAAAATACGATCACCAAATACATTGTAGATAACAGATGCTTGATGCATGCCATCATGTGAATCGTAATTCAGTTGCAAGTTGGCAACATACTTTGAATGGCCCGTCATACGTCGCTTTAGGTTCGTGAGATCGCCACGCTGTTCTTCTGCAATTTCAACTTCTGAATCACTGAGCGTTATATTTCCAGAAGTAAAAAAAGCGCCCCCTAATAAATCACTGTGCAACTCAGTTAACCATTCAGCTTCAATACCGTAAACATAGGCTGTTTCTGCATTGTCAAACTGCAGAGTAAAACGGCCGTCGCTTTCTGTTAATAGTGCTTCGATTGGTTTATCGATATCTTTATAGAATGCGCCAACTGAGTAATTATCGCCATTGTCCATATAAAACTCGATACGTGCATCAAAGTTATCTAGGTAACTAGATTCTAAGAATGGATTACCAAGCGTTCGATAACCTGTCAGCGGATCTTGGAATTGAACAGGGCTTAGCTCTCGCAAATCAGGGCGTACAACCGTGTTGCCATAACCAAAACGAACTTGATACGATTGCTGACTATATGTCATAGATAACGAAGTAAAATACTCATCTTCCATCACACTTGCTTGTTCTATCGCATCTGCACTTAATTTATCAGCCAATAAAGCAGGATCGAATGCTGAGCGAGAAAAAGCAAGCGCAACTTGGCGGAAGTCCTCGTAACGCACACCACCGCTTAAACGCCAATCTTGAGCAAACGTTACGTCAAAAGAGCCGTAATAAGCATCAATCATTTGCGCTGCTAAGTAATCATCAGCTGTTGGTTCTTGGAACAATAACTCGACATCCGTTGAATCAACAACAGCATCGTTAGCAAAAAAACTACCAATTGACAGTGCTTCTTCTTCACTTTGTGCTAGATCTAAAGACTGAGTTTGGTTAAAACGATAGTTAAAAAAGTCAGTGCGGTAATCACGTGTTTTTTCAACAAAATAACCACCACCCGCAATTTCTACTTCGGCGTTATCAAAGTAAAAAACTTTGTTTACATTAACGCCCCAGTTTTCTACATCGTCTTCAAGCTCTACAAATCGATACAAATAAGGATTACCACCTAAGCTACCATTGTAAAAAGTACGTTGATATTTGCCATCTAAGTACTCATCACGAACCGTTACTTTAAGCTCACCAGGTATACTTGTAGTCGCTGTTGAGTCAGTATACTGCCAATCTACACCAACACCTTCAAGAAAACCCCAATCTAAATTGTGCATTCCACGAAGCTGAAGTATTTCAAGTTCTCGTTCCTCAAAAGAGGTTAAGTGACTACGCTGCAACTGCCCAGCATCAATACTTAATGACTTTGAAGGTTCTTGGTAAAGCGCAACAGAGGCTTCATCTTCAGAATCTCGTAACATCATATAAGTTGCTGTTAAATCGTGACCTCCAATTTTATAACCTAAATTTAGAGAGCTATTTAACTTTATATTATGCTTGGTTGACACTTCTTTCTCTGTTGCAGAGTAACAAGTAAAGTCATCTTGTGAACATGAGGACTCAGATGCGTCAACAGAAGAAAGTACAGCGCTAAACTTCTCAGCATTAGACCATTCATTTTCATAGGCAACTGACGCTAAGAAACCAAACGAGCCGTCTAAGCCAAATAAGTTATCAAAACGGTCGCCATACACAGCTTTAATACCGGCATCAGGATTTAAACTTTCTTTTTCCAAGCCAAAATCTCTTGGCAATGCTTTTGCTAAACTTTTATTTAAGTCTATCGCGGCAGCTTGGCCAATATCAGCCCCCTGACGTCTTGACTCTACATCTCTGATATTTCTATACGAAATATCAGACAGGCCATTGATATAGGTATTTAACGCAGTCTTAACTGAACCAGGTAATGCGCGTGTACCATCATCTTTACCTAACCAATCATCACTGCCACCATTATATGTATAGCCTTCGTCGTTTGTATCTTTATAACTGGCACCAATTTCGACTTTAAATAAAGTATCATTTGGAATGCTCTTGGTTCTGATATTAACGTCACCACCACCAAAAGCCGCAGGCATATTTGGTGAATAGGCTTTTTGTACAGCCAAGGATTCAATAATACTTGATGGGAAGATATCAAGTGGAATTACATTTCGTGTTAGATCCGGGCTTGGAACTACCGCGCCATTTAAACGTACGCTAGAGTAACGCTCACCTAAGCCACGGACATAGATAAACTTATCGTTAACTAATGATAAGCCTGTAACACGGCGAAGTGCCGAAGCTGCATCACTATCACCCGTTCTAGATATTTGCTCTGAACCCATTATATCAGCGACAAACGCCTGATTTTTACGCTCATCAATTACGGCACTAGCACTGCCTTTAAGGCGCGTACCTGTTGCAACAACTTCTTCTATCGCGTCTTCATTTATTATTTCTTGTGCCTGATCAGCGAAAGAATGAAATGAAGAAAAAAGGGAGAGCAGAGATAAAGTTATTAGATTGGTTTTAAACTGCTTTTGATGTTTCATATTTATATCCTCTAAACCTAAAATTCCCTTAAAAAAGGCGCCGTAGCGCCTTATAATTAGAGCCGGTCTAGATTAATTACTAGCGCGTTGTAAAGATGCGGCAACAAAATCAGCCCACTCACTTGATTCACCGTCTTTAAGTGCACCAATATAGCCTGCGTTAGTAAAGAAAGAGTTAACTTCACTCATGTCTTTAGCTGTTGTAGCTACTGCAGTGCCTTGTGAATCAGTAATAGTTGCAGCTGTTGAAACACCATCAGCACCAAGTACATTTGCAAAATCAGCAAAACCAATTAACTGGTTATTCTCGCCACCAGTAAACCAAGAAGCAATATCAAAACTTGCTAATGCGCCAGTTAAAGGTGTATTTACGTCTTCAAAATTCTTACCACAAGCAAATATTGAGCTCATAAATGCGATATCGCCATTATTTGCATTCGCATGCACACCAGCATCCCCTGATTGGTCTTTTTCATTATATAAATCAAGACAACCAGCACCATCTACAGATGAAGAGTTTACAAATAGCATATTAGCTAATTGCGCTTTACCCCATTCTTTCATTTCCATACCAGCACCAGTACGACGCCCTTCAGCACCTTGGTCGCCAGTAGTTACAACCGTTGCATTAGCAATTGTTGGATTAGAAACAGTTGTTACTAAATCTTGTGCATCTGCTGATAATGGATCTACCTTAGCGCCATCTGTTTCAAAGCCATGGTTTCCATATTCATTTGAACGTACAAGAATAAATTGTCCATAGCCTTTCCAGCCTTCATCCCAATCAATACCATCATCACCTGTATCAGTAATAACAATATGTTTAAGGTTAACGCTACCACCAAAAAGCTCTATACCATCATCAAAACCATTATGAACATGCACGTAATCAATCGTTGTGCCTGAACCTACAGCATTAAGGGTTAAACCATTAAGCTCATCGCCTTCAACACCAAAACCCGCATATTTTATAACTATATGCTTAAGGATACCGCTGCTATCTTGCGGATCATTACCACCATAATACGATACAATACCTTCAGCAGCGTGGTTACACATATCTTGTGCCGCAGCTGCAGCCGTACAACGGATAGAATGGCCTCGGCCATTTACCTGAACGCCACCCCAATCACCAATTTGTGCGGTTGTTGCATCATCGCCATCAACTTCTTTGATGCTTGTGAAAATAATTGGCTTATCTACTTCACCAATTGCTTCAATATTTGCACCACGTGCAATACGAATAAAACTCTCAGGCTTAGTAAAAGCTATCGTCGCGCCAGCTTCAATAGACAATGTAGGACCATTGCCATCAATTGTAGCGCCTGTTGATGTGTCTACATCATCACCAATAAATAATGCACCTTCAAATACATGTGCGCCGCCACTGCTTAATGCAGGGATAACAAAAGAGCTGGTAATTTCTTTCGCATTACTTGCAAATGCTTGACTGTAAACACAGTTAACACCCTTTGCTTCACCTGTAAATGTAGCTCCATCTAATGTATATGTAGCGCAACTTAATGTATCACCACCATTATCACCACCTGGGTTAGTCACTGAGTTGTCTACACTATTATCTACACTGTTATCAACTGTTGTAGGTGTAACATTAATATCACCACCGCCACAGCCAGCGAGTGTAATTGCAGTAGCCACAAGGCTGACTTTAAATAAACCAGATAATTTCATTGTTCACTCCGTTAAAGTATTTAATTATTTTGTTAGCGCATTAAGTAAAACTCAAGTCACTTTAAAACACGAAAAACATGCTTTAAGGTCACTTGAGCTTTAGAACGAGGACTACAATACGGGAGGTGTATGACAATACAGTTACACTTTAATAAACATAAAGTGACAATATAATTTATTTAAATAACAATTTGTTAGGAATATTTAGAACGAAAAAAACCGCCCTGAGGCGGTTTTGGTGTTGCGATTATAAAACGAGTTTTTTAATAAAATCGTTGAAGTTAAAATGGCATTTTTTAACGCCATATTTACTTATAACAAAGCGGTGCGTAATGTTTCAGCATGCAATTTTTCACGCTTCACGTATTTGATCCATTGTTCAGCTAATCGCTGCGATTTTTTATGCTTCTCGGCTTGTTCGAATGCTAAAATAGAAGCATCAAAGTTTTGTAAACTATATTGCGCCATACCTAAAGCAACATAAGCATTTGATTCAAAATCGAGTGAGCCTTTATCAAGCGCCGTTCGGGCTGCATCAGCGGCATCTTCAAATTGCTCTAAGTTAACAAGTACTTCAGCCATACGTTGATCGTACTTACCGTGATCCGAAAGCTCTGCCGCTTTAGCAAAGTAAGTAACTGATTTATTATCTTCTTTTGCTTGGACCATGGCTTCTGCGATGAATGCATAATTCTTCGCAGACTTTTCAGCAACGCCTGATTCAATCGCTTTACTCATCACATCAGCCGCTTTAAACGCTAAACCGTTGTATAAGTAAACTTGGGCAAGTTGACGTAAATCTGATTTTGACGTTAAAAAACCTTGCTGGTAAGCGGCTTCAAGTACGGCTAGTTGTTGTTTTTCTTTACCCGTTTCACCGTACATACCGCCAAGTTGCACCCAGTATTCAGGCTTGTTATAAAGCTTTACCATACGCTCAAGTACAGCAACTACATTCTCAGTTTGATTAAGTGAGTAATACATGGCGCGTTGCAGTACTAACCAGTTTTCTTTTGGCACCTTGCCTTCACTATCACTTTGGGCAATCGCTAAGTTAATATTATCAATGCCTTTTTGGTAATCTTTCAACTGATAATACGCTTGTGATTTAAGGACATAATAGGCATCAGTTTTAGGCTTAGTGTTAATTGCATCCCACTTAGCTAAAAAATCAATGACTTTATTATAATCACTGTTTGCCATCGCTAATTGCGCTAAGCTAAAAGTAGTGCTAACACGTAATGTTTCTGGAATACCTTCTTCTGCTATCACCTTTTCAAATGATGCAATTGCTTTAGGCAAATCATTTTCGTTGTAATAAATAAAGCCATAAAAATTATGCATCATGGCAATTTCATAGGAGTTCATGCTAGAAGAACGTTCTTTGATGCTATCAAGCGCCTCAAGTCCTGCTTTAGCGTCGCCATCATCGGCTAACTTTTGTGCACGAGCCAATTGGCTATACACTTTTTCACGTAGCGCAGGCACTTTCGTGGTTTTTTGCTCTTGTGCGTAAACGCTCGCAAGCGTGACTCCTGGTAACATGGAGACTAAACTTGGCAGCGCAACACTGGCTCCTATCGCAAAAGTACACACTAATGCTGTTTTTAATAATTTCATAATCGCAATCCTCTGTTTCTAGCCGTTAATTTGGAAAGAAATTTTGTTCTGTACACCCGCAACTTCAACCGCTTCACCATCGATCACGCGTGGTTTATATTTAAATTTAAGTGCCGCATCCATAGCTGCTTGATCAAACAATGATTCAGGCTCAGCTTTTACTACCTTTGCATCACGAACAGTACCTTGCTTAGTCACTGTAAACTCAACAATCACATAGCCTTCAATGCCCCGTGACAATGCTCGACGCGGGTAAACAGGTGCTACTTTTACAATCGGTAGATATTCACCATCACTAGAGTCAAGAGCTAGACCACCACTGAGACTCACGTCAGCATCAACACTGGCACCAAAGTCAAAGTTAGACGCTGCTGCATTTGGATCACTATTTTGCATTTGCGGTGAATCCATTGGCGGCGGAGGCTCTTTCGGCGTTGGCGGCTTTTGTGGTTTACGTTCTTTCTTTTGTACCGTTTCTTCTTTTTTAAGCCTTACAAAATCAAGTACATTGCCTTTAGCTGGCTCAGTCATCGCCCCTTCACCACCGGTGATAAGCGCTTGCATGCCCAAAAACAACATAAAGGTCACAACACCGGCAACTAATAATGCTACTAAATAACGCATTATGGCTTCCTTAGGCTTCTTGTGCCGCGATAGACACATCAAATACACCTGCGGCGCGTGCTGCATCCATCACTTTAATAAGGGTATCTGTAGTGGCTTTTTTGTCAGCCTGAATAACCACACTACCTTGTGGATTTTCTGCTTTTAAACGCTCAATGTTTGCTTGCACAGCACGCACATCGATTTGACGTTTATTGATCCAAATTTCACCTTGATCTGAAATCGCAACTAGAATATTTGCACGCTCTTTCTTAACGGCTGTTGCCGCTTCTGGGCGATTTACATCGATACCTGACTCTTTAACAAAAGAGGCGGTTACAATGAAGAAAATAAGCATGATGAACACAACATCAAGCATCGGGGTCATGTTTATTTCTTCAGCTTCATCTTCTTGAAAAAGGCTTCCTAATGGGGCTCTCATTTTATTCTCCTGATTGTATGTGGCTTTCGCCACATACTAAAAATTGTTGTTTAATGGTCTAAAACCATGCTGTCTTCAAGTAGGGCTACTTCGCGCTTTGCTTTGCGTTGCAAGTACGTAGAAGCAAATACACCAGATAACGCACCAACCATGCCTGCCATTGTCGGGATAGTCGCTTTCGACACACCTGATGCCATTGAACGCGCACTGCCCGTTCCGGTAATCGCCATCACATCAAACACTTCTATCATACCTGTTACCGTACCGAGTAACCCCAGCAGCGGACACAAGGCAACCATCACATTGATCAACGCTAAGTTACTATTTAACTTCATTCCAGCGCGGGAAATTGTCGCTTGGCGGATTTGCTCTGCATTCCAGCTGTTGCGCTCAATACGAGAAGTCCAGCTACTTTTCACTGCATGTTTGTAACTACGAAAACCATTAAAGAAATAAATAAATCGCTCGAGTATCAATAACCACATCGCGAAGATTAACACTCCGATGACCAACAGAACTTGGCCACCAGTGTCGAGAAAATCACGGATAGCATTGATTGAGTCAATCAATAGCACCATGGGTTATGCTCCCTTTTCGCTACGCTCAGCGATAATACCTGCGCTTTGTTCTTGCAAAATAAGCAGCAAGTTTTTAGAGCGGGTATTCAATAAGGTGTATAAAAATACTGTTGGGATTGCCACAACTAAGCCAAGTACCGTAGTAACAAGCGCTTGTGAAATACCACCAGCCATTAATTTAGGGTCACCTGTACCAAACAAGGTGATTGCTTGGAAGGTATTGATCATACCGGTCACCGTACCAAGAAGACCTAACAATGGAGCAACGACCGAGATAATCTTAATGAGCGTTAAGTTGCGGGTGATTTTTGGCATTTCACGTAAAATCGCTTCACTTAATTTAAGCTCTAAGGTGTCGTATGCTACATCTGGGTATTGATCTTTGACTTTCATTACACGACCAAGTGGATTGTCATCACGTGGCACTGAGTCTTTAAGTTGACGACGGATTTTGCTGCCCATTAGCATCAATGAAACAAATCGTTCAATAGCGATAATTAAAGCAAGTAAGCCAACGCCTAAAATAACGTAACCTACTGCACCACCTTGATGTACTTGCTCTGAAGTATCAGGTGCTTGTACCAATAAACCAAGGATAGAGCCACCGGTTGGGTCAAGCGCAAATTGTACAGTGCCTGATTTAGCTTGTTGTAAATCATTCGCCGTTGAGGTGTAACGGCCAACAGGCTGACGGGTAAGCTCGCTTAACGTATTAGTGCTGGTGTTATAATCAAGGTACTTACCTTCTGAAATTAAGTTAAAAGCCCCCACTCGCATAACTTCTTGTTTAGCTTTGTTGCCGCCTTCTACAATTACATCTGTTGTAAAACGTGACACTTTGCCTTGCTCAGTCATTTCGCGTTGCAGTTCAAACCATACTTTTTCAATGTCTTCGATTGATGCAAGTTTAGAAGTCGAGCCCATTTTTTGAGCCAATTCATCCATAAAAGCACCACGACCAGGTAGCTGTGCAGACACTACTGACGTTGCAAATTTATTACTTGAATCGCCAGCCACTTGTTGCAGCACACCAAAAAGTTCTTTCAATGAACCCATACGCTTAGATAATGTATCGGTTAGGTTAGCAAGTTTTACTTCATTTTCTTCGAACTGTGTTTCAAGACGCTCAGACTCAACCAGCATTTGATTACGTTTTGCTTGAGTGTTTTTAAGCATTTGCACTTGTTCATTTTGACGTGCAGCAAATTCTTGCTCGCGTTGTTTATTTTGTGCTGATTGCTGTGTTTTACCTTGCTCAAGTGTTTTTAATAACGAGTCTAAATCCATAGCTTCAGCAGCAACGCTGTTGCCCGCAAAACCAAGGGTGGCACCAAATAAAGCAATTTTGGTCATTTTTGTAAAAAGTTTCATTTTAACCTCTTAATCCGCAGCGTGTACTGGCAGTGTTAACATATCTGGGGCAAGTTGCTTACGTGCAATACGTAAACCTTTACTAATTTGGCTGATTGTTGAGTCATCCAGGGCAACAAACTGTTTGCTTGTTGTATCCCATGAGCCTGCTTTTTTACCATCGCGAGTAAGGTAAATAAGTTCTAAACGACCAATGCGTAAGAAATCGACTTCACGCTCTTGACCATCAACATCTAATAACGCGGTATAGGCTTCGATGGTACGGCCGTAATCAACTTCAACTTGGTACGCTTCTAAAACACGGCGGAATTTTTCACTTGAATTAATGTCAGCACGGTTCATCATGTCTTTTAATGACGCTAAACGCTTTTCACGTTCATCGGTTAGAAACGGCACATCAAGAGCAACAAATTGCTCAAGGCCTGTGATCATGCGTAGCATTAATGGGGTAATTTGACGTTCAATAATAGACACTTGATCCATAGATAAGTTAATGGCTTCCATTTCACTCATTTGGTTACTAAGCTGTTTGCTTAGTTGTGCGTTATAAACCGTTAAACCATCAATTTCTTTATTGAGGGTTTTAAACTGTTGTAAACGACCCTGCATAGAGTCTGCAATCTTGTCTATTTTTGTTTGTGATTGCACAGCTGATTGGTTAATTTCACTGCTTTTATCGATAACCTTATTTAAATCATTTGCTTGCACTGTTGCACTCATGGCTACAATACTAGCTAATATCAATGGTTTAACGCCTTTCATCGCATACACCTTTACTCGTTAAATTAGCGGATTTGCTAGTTGCTTAATATCAATGAACGAGATTCTATAGGTGAAAAATGACAGAGGTGTTGCGCTAAAAAGTCCTTTTTATGACAACTGCCATAAATACAGCTTTTTACGTTAGATAAAGCAATAGTTTTTAATATTTAACAAGCGTGTACGCTTTAATGATGAGTGAAGTGAGATTAAATAAATTAATCGGCAAGTATACGATGAATGGTGCTGAGCACAGCATTTGCGTTGGTATAGTTTACGGCGATAGCAAAGTACTGCTGTTTATGACAAAGAACTAACGATGGAAAACCCTGCACAGGTAACTGCTGAACATACGCTAACTCTTGTTGAAACGCCTGTTCAAGTTGTTCACTTTGCAATATAGCTAAAAACTCATCAGCAGCAATACCTATTTGCTGTGCACAGCTAACGAGTGTATTAAGATCCGATGGGTTTTGTGCCGATAAATAATAACTCTGCTGAATTGCACCAAGCATAACCCGCTCTTTATTAAAATAACGTGCTGCAATCACCGCCCGACATGCAGGGTAAGTGCTGCGGCGTGGTTGACAGTTTTGCCAAAAATCAAAGTTAAATTTAGCACCGGTTTGCTGGCCAATACGCTGCCAAGTTTGTTGTAAAAACTGTTGCATACTTACTGGCATTGGCTGTTCGGAATCAGCAGCAAGGCCACCTACTTTATAAATAATATCAACTTCATTCGCTAAGGCGTCTTGGATTTTTTGCCAGCACTTTTGAAAACCCCAACACCAACTGCACATTGGGTCGTACACATATATAAGCTGACTATTATTCATTATTGGCCTGTTACTGTTCACTGGAAACAACGTTATTTAGCCCTTCATCCTTGGCTTACAGGTGATTCCGGCATCATTTATTTTATCTTTTTAGTTATCGCTGATTGCATTTAGACTTTAAAACGTAGCACCATTTTTTCAAGTTCATCAAATTGCAGTTTTAAACGAGTACACTCAGCTAAAGTGTTATTTAAGTTTAGCTGACCTTGTTGAGATAACTCACTAATTGTATGAATATCATTATCTAAAGAGTGTATTACCTGATTTTGTTCAGTGGTCGCATTTGCAACACTATGATTTACATCATCAATTGCTTTTATAGCTTTGGTTACTCCTGCCATTTGCTCACCGGCTGCTTGCGCTTGTTTTACAGTATTTTCGCTTTCAACTAAACTGGCTTTCATAACCGCAACGGCACTGCCTGAACCTTGCTGTAATTGGCTAACGGTATTTTCAATTTCTTGGGTTGATTGCTGAGTACGGTGAGCTAACTGGCGCACTTCATCTGCAACAACGGCAAACCCACGACCAGCCTCTCCGGCACGAGCGGCTTCAATTGCGGCATTAAGTGCAAGTAAATTCGTTTGCTCGCTGACTCCTTTAATAACTTCGAGTACTTGACCAATACTTGCAGAGTGTTCAGCAACACTACTAATAATTTGTTGTGCTTGTTCCATATTTTGCGATAACACACCAATGGCATTGATATTATCATTTAACGTACTTTGACTTTGTACTGACTGTGTATTCGCATCAGTAGCAAGGGTTGATGCATGACTTGCGCTGCTTGATATTTCAATCGCACTTGATGACAGCTGATTAATCGCTGTTGCAACGCTGTCTGTGCGTTTAGTTTGGTCACTGTACATCGTTAGCGTTGACTCTGTTTGCTCAACTAAGCTTTCCACTGAACGTTCCAGTTCAACCGTGGTCGTTTTTACTTGGTCAATTGAGGTATGAATTTTATCTATAAAGGCATTAAAATAACCTGACAGTTCACCAAATTCGTCATCGTTTTCAATCTCTAAACGACGAGTTAAATCCCCCTCACCTTGGGCTATATCTTTAATTGCATCGTTTAAACGCTGCATAGGCCGCATCAAATAACGCAATGAAAATTGCATCATTAATATCGTCGCGATAACTCCCAAACACATATATATCGCAGCCATATTTCTAAATGAAGCCACTGATGAATAAGCAATATCTTTGTTGATCACCACACCTAAATACCAATCTACATTTTCAATACCTTTGATATGTGTAAATGATACAAGATGATCAATACCAGCGATTTCTTGCTCCACAAACTCAGCTTTTAAAGCAAGGTTTTTACCAAACAGCTTCGCCATACTCTGATCGTTTAGTTTGATATCTGGATGGCTTAGAATACGACCGTCACTGTCTAATAGAAAACCATAACCAAAACCTAAAAAATCAATTTCGTTGACTATTTGAGTAATGGTTTGCATATCAATATCGGCACCTGCGACACCACTAAAACGGCCATTATTTAAAATGGGCGCAACCGCTGAAATAGTTAGCTCATTGGTGGTTACGTCGATATAAGGAGTCGTAAACGCTGTGGTGGTTTTATTTTCTACCAGCTTATACCAAGGACGGATTGTGGCATCATAATCAGCAGGTAATACAACAGTTTGATCATTGAGTACAAAAGTACCATCAGGTTTGCCTATATAGGTGTTTTTAAACTTACCTGCCATTTCTGCGCTATTGAGTTGGCTAAGAGTTAATTCCTTAGTGTCATTTTGCTGATGCGTTTTCGCAACAGACTGAACGATTGCTAATTTATTATTGAGCCAATTAGCAATATTTTGTGAAACCGATTGAGAGCTTTCTTGTAATATTAGAGACAGTTGCTGCTGCGTTTGTGAGCGCATTGAAATAAAGTTATTGATGGTAAATAACCCCAGCACCAACACTAATACCACAGATGCTGCGATAGTTACCTTAGTGGTAAATTTTAGCGAGCTTTGCATGACACACCTATTTATTTTTTTTATCGTTGTTAGCTAACTACTTTTTAACAAAAATAACGCTATTTGTCTTATCTTATCGCCAACAGTTGCTATGTTATAGCCAAAAACAATAATAAAGCATGGTAAAAAAATTAGTTTAGCGCTTACTCCTATAACAAATTCATAAAGTAATTAATCGATAAGTAAAGACAGTCAATGTCGTAATTGCACCGAAGAAATAACAAACTCAAAATTGGAAGGTTCCAGTGATTTTTATAAACAATAGCTATTGAATACGTATTCAGTGCATATCCGTCGTTATTTTGTAATGAACTAAACTGCGAGGTTTTACTTTAGAGTGCGATTGATTCATTGAGAATAATAAGAAAATAAATGCATTTACAGTGCTGCAAATGCATTTATCTAAAGAGGTTTTACTATTAGCTTAGTTTATTTTTTGTTGCCACTTGCTCGCAAGTTTTACAACATTCAACCCGTACCAAGCGATAAAACAATAGCAAAGTGCTGGGATAATAAAACTAACTTGAATATTCATTGCATCAGCAACAACGCCTTGAATTAACGGTACTAATGCACCACCAACAATCGCTAAACAAAGCCAACCAGATCCTTTACTGGTTAATGAACCTAGCCCTTGAATAGCGACTGAGAAAATTGTCGGAAACAAAATAGAATTAAATAAACCAATCGACAGCACAGCATACAAAGCAACGTCACCTTCAGTGAAGATTGTAATTAAAAGTAACGCAATGACCGCAAATGCATTAAAAGCAATTGCTTTTGATGGTGCAATTTTTTGTAATGCAGCAGAGCCAATAAAGCGCCCTACCATCGCCCCGCCCCAATAATAGGCAATTAATGCGGCAGCGGTATGCTCTTCGAGCCCTGCAATATGAGCTTCACCGAAAAAGTTAACTAAAAAGCTACCTATTGCCACTTCACCACCAACATAACAAAAGATACCTAACACCCCCATAACTAAATGCGGGGCTTGCGTTAAAGAATGACCTTTTGCTTTGCAATCGAGTTCTTCTTTGTGTGATTTGATTTCAGGTAATTTTAAAAATGCAAACACAACAGCAATAGTAAGCAGTGCTGCAGCAAGCATTAAATAAGGAATTTTTACCGATTCTGCTGTCGCCGCAGATGCAGTCAATGAGCCTGCTGCGCCAAAGAACAAAATGCCACCAACATAGGGCCCAATAGTCGTTCCTAATGAATTAAGTGCTTGCGCTAAATTTAACCGTGACGAAGCTGTTTTTTCAGGCCCAAGCGCCACAACATAAGGGTTAGCCGATACTTGTAAAATGGTGACACCACCGGCTAGTACAAATAATGCGGTTAAAAATAGCCAATATTCATGTACGACCACTGCAGGATAAAATAACATACAGCCGATAGAAGCCACGATAAGACCGCTAAGCACACCATTTTTATAACCAAATTTCTTAACCAATATCCCCGCGGGTAAAGAAACAATAAAGTAAGCACCAAAGAAGCAGAACTGCACTAACATCGCTTCCGTATAACTAAGATCAAACACCCCTTTTAAACGCGGGATCAGTACATCATTTAGTACTGTGATAAAACCCCATAAAAAAAATAGAGTTGTCATTGCAGTCAAAGGTAACAGGTAATTATTATTTTGCTGCGGCTGCTCAGTGACAAACGTTTTATTTATATTTATTTCACTCACGTGATTTTCACTCCATTAACAAGTTGTGTGTGATTCTACACATTAGTATAAAAAAATCACAAAAATTAAATTGGAACGATCCACGCATTGATATACAACCGTAACAAATAGTTACTAACGTGACACGTATTTTTGAAACACGTAACAGCAGAGTTACTCACGACGATTGATACCACAGTAAATATCAATTTACTGTGGTATCAATCGCAAAGTATTAATCCTGCTTTTTGTTACATTTAGAAATAATAGGTAAGTAACGAAGAACCTTCATATCAGGATCAACGACTACGTGATCATCTGGATTGATATTTAAAATAATTTTTCCGTCTTGCGGATAATAAACATCCTCTTTACCATTGATAGAGATAGGTAAAGGCATAGGAAAAGGCTTATTATTTAAAGATTTCACATCCCAGTTAAGTGTAATAACTCCATCCACTTGTCGTTTATTTAAGATTGGTAGCTCAGCTTGCTTTAAATAAATATCGAATAGCCAATTATAATTATCACCTGTTAGTTTGTTTACAATATCAATAAAATGTTCTGTATTACGATATCGTGGTTTTATTGGATACTTTATGTCTGAGGTATTATCGATACCATACAATAATTCTCGTGTTGCACGCCAGAATAACTGCTCTCCAATTAACCAACGTAATGTATGTAACGTCCAGCCACCTTTACCATAAATATCCGAGTTAAATGCTTCATCAGAAGTAACTTCTCCTTCACGAACAACTGGCTGACAATTTTTTAACCCCAAATACGATTTGTACATCGTATAGCTATATGCGGCATTGCCAAATTTATTTAAGCTGTAAGCAGGCTGCATGTAAAAACCAAAGCCCTCATGAAGCCAGGCATCATTTAATCTCTCATGGGTCATTAAGTTCCCAAACCACTCATGTGCTAACTCATGCTGTAGTAGCCAATCATAGCCATTTTCATCACGTTTATACTTTTTTCCATAAGCATTAATCGTTTGATGTTCCATACCTAAATGAGGTGTTTCAACAAAGCCTAGCTTTTCATTCCCCCATGGATAAGGACCTAAATGACTTTCAAAAAATTGTATTTGATTGATCAAATCAAAATCGATCAAATCCTCTGCTTTTTGTTTGTTTTCAGGTAAGACCCAAAACTCAATAGGTACCTGTGTACCATTAATACTGGTATATGATTTTTGAATACGTTCGTAGTTACCAATATTTAAGGCTATATTATAATCACTGGCGGGAACAGATAACAGCCAATCAAATTGTACCTTATCATTTTGCAGCTTTTTGACATCTTGCAGCACACCATTAGTCACGGCACTAAGACCGTTAGGAACAGTTAAACGAATACGCATTGAATCCGCTTTATCACTAAAATGATCTTTGCAGGGCCAAAATAAATCGCACCCTTCTCCTTGTACTGCCGTTGCAATCCATGGTTTTCCATCAGACGACTTATCAAATACAAAGCCACCTTCCCATGGCGCATTGTTCGCAATATGTGGCTTCCCTGAATATTGAACTGCAACATCAACCAATTCACCCGGCGTTTTAACTTCCCCTAAGTTAATCGTAATAATACCACCTAGCCTTTTATAACTTGCGCTCTTTCCAGCTACAGTTACATCACTGATATTAAATCGACTGTCTAATTTTAGTTCTACATATTGGTTTGCTTTAAGCATTAAAAATGAGGTTTTACCAATACCGGCTATTTTTTTATCCGTAGGAAAAACTTCTAACTCTAAATCATAAAACTTCACATCACTACTTAACGCAATATCTGACAAAACTTGCCCCGTGTCTCCTACAATAGGATCTAATGGCACTTCGCTTGAGGTGCAAGCAGCTAATGAAACTGAACTTATAAGTACTGCAATATAATTAATTATACTTTTTCGAGAAAAAAGATTATTCATGCTAATCCCATCTATCTTTATTATGAAGTAAGATAGTCACATAACAACAAACAACATTCGATAATTTTGCGTTTAAACAACAAATTATTTATATAAAATTAATAATTTTATATAAATACCGTGCCCTCACTAAAACCAACACTAATAGTGCTTTTCCTCGCTAGGCTACGCACTTTTATGATATCGTTTTACAAAACATAAATACTACAGAACGTACCGCTTGGTACTGATACAAAAAAGGAATTTCCAAATGAACACCAAACTACTTGCTGGTTGCGCAGTTGCTGTAGCGGCGGGTGCAATAATCTATACACAAACTGACAGTTCAACAGCCTCATTAGAACTTGCTCAACTTGATTACGTCCCTGCTGATACTGCTTTATTTTATGGTCAGCTAAAACCATTTCCCTATAGTAAATATTTCAATTTGATTCCAGATCAAATGAAAGGTGCTGACGATTTTACGCCATTGATCGAAAATTTAGCGGCAAGTAACGATAACAATGCACAGTTTTTAGCGTCTCTATTAGATCAATATCAAACATCATTGTCATCTTATGAAACACTAAAAGCAGCCTGGGGATTCGCCGATGATTATAAAGCTCTAGCCTATACAATTGGTCTAATGCCAGTATTACGCTATCAACTTGAAGATGAAACAGCTTTATTTAATACAATTAATAGCTCAGCTGATAAAGCGGGAATTAACTTCACAACACAAACCATCGAAGGTGTTGACTACAACACGTACCCTTTAGTACTTGAAAATGACATTACATTAAACTTAATTGTGTCTGTTAAAGATAACTGGGCTACCATCACGTTTGATACAAAACTTAATACAATTAAAGATTTACGTCTTGCTTTAGCAATTGATAAACCAACAAAATCATTAACGCAAACCGCTAAACTTGAAAACTATATTACTAATTATTCATTTGATGGCCACTCTATTGCGTATATAGACCATGTTGAGATTGCTAATGCTATTACCGCTAGAACACCATCACGCCTAGGTGAAATGCTTGATGAACTATTAAAAGAATTGGGTGATCCAAATGCTTTAGAGGTAGCTAGAACACCACAGTGCCAAAATGACATTACCAATCTTGTTAGTTATTGGCCTGCATCAGTAACCGGTAGCACGTACATACAAGTAACAAACTCTGATGCTCATTTTAAAGCAGATGCTATTTTCCAAAGCACTGCTACAGATATTATTAAAACATTAAAATCTGTGCGGGGTTTTGTTCCTGAGCATACAACTAAACTTGACGGGCAAATGCTAAGCGTTGCTTATGGTGCGGATATTTCAAAAATTCCACCGCTTTTAAATATACTCTCAAGTACATTTAAAAAAGCTGAATTTGAGTGTGCACCTCTTGTTGCTTTACAGCAACAAACTCAAGACTCAAATTTAGCTGCACTATCAATGATGACCGCTATGGCTAATGGTATTCAAGGTGTCAGTGTAAGTATTCAAGATCTTGCTTTAGGAGCCGATGCAAATCAACTGCCACAACTAAAAGCTTTAGACGCGCTAATCACACTTTCTGCGACAGATCCTGATAATTTACTTTTTACTGCTAAAGGATTTTTACCCGCATTAGCGGAGCTTGAAATACCAGAAAACGGCGATGCAATTAGTGTCAATGCTGCAATTCCTTATCCTTTACCTGCTGGCCTTGATATAAGGTTAGCTAAAAAAGGAAAGCATATTGTTTTATTCACTGGTGAAAAATCAGCGGCTATTGCAAATACATTATCAGAACAAGCACTTGAAAAAAATGGATTTTTAAATACCGCAGTTGATCTGAAATCATTAATGACTCCTGTCATCGAAGTATTTAAAATGACAGGACAAGTGATCCCGGAAGAACTTGAACAATTAAAAAATCAAACAATGTCTGTGTATTTTGCAACAGATATAAAAGATGAAGGGATTGTTATTAATTCAGAGATCAAAATTACTAAAAAGTAATAACTTTTTTGGAATTAAACGAAAAAAGGGGCATTAATTGCCCCTTTTTCAATTGTTTAATTCAGTTTGTACTATTTCTGCCATATCATTTTATTATTGGTGTCGCGGCTTTGAATAATCGTTTGATCAGAACTTTCTACACCACCGAGTTTGGCTTGTCGATCGTAAAGAACCACATTACAGGTAGCTGCTAAATTCATACAACCGATTGTGGGGATATACACCACTTCATCGCACCAGTTCAGTACATCTTTGCTAATAGAGCCATCTTCAGGGCCAAAAATATAAAATGCGTTTTCAGGATGAACAAACTCAGGCAAAGGGGTTGCACCTTCTATTAGTTCAATCACCACAACAGTCGCACCTGCGGGCTTTGCTGTTGCTAAATCGTCAACGCAAGTCAGGGGGATGCGTTCAGCAACATTTTTTGTGTCGGTATGAAACTTTTTAGCATTTAAATAACGCGTGCCAGTAAAAAATACTTGTTCAGCCCCATAGCAACCCGCAGCTCTTAACACTGCGCCAACGTTAGAGGGGCTTTTAGGATTGATCAAACCAATCTTCGCAGTCATTAATCGCAATCCCTCGTTGGCCAATCTGCTTCATACAGATCAAAGTCATCTAAAGCTACATCACAATCTTTTACTGTTTTGTCTTTTACAGAAATACCCAATGTATGCATTAGTTCTTTGCTGCCACCGTTATTTAGTGGATGCCAAGACGCTAAACCACGGCCTTCGTGCAAACGGCGGTAACTACAACTTTGCGGCATGAAGAAAATGCTGTCGAGGTTTTCTTTAGTTAATTTTACACATGACGGGACTAATGTTTGTCGATTTTCATACTCACTACAACCACACGTATTATTATCTAAGTATTGGCAAACAATATTAGTAAAAATGAGTTCTTCACCATCGCGAAGTTGATCTGTGGCGGTAAACTCATCTTCATCTTCGCTGTCTATAAAGGTATTTAAACAGCATTTTCCACAGCCATCGCAAATGGCTTCCCACTCATTTTGTGACATTTGCTCAAGTGATTTCTCAAGCCAAAATTGGTTTTCAAACATGGTATAACTCGGTGCCCCTAATAGCGCGCATTTTAGCTTAATTGAGCACCGCGCGCAAAGCTACATTCAGCTTTGCGCTATTTCAAGTTTAAAAGTTAGCGCTGCGTATCAACCCAACGTTTAATTTTCGCTTCTAGTATTGGCATCGGCAAAGCACCATCAATTAAAATTTGCGTATGAAACTCTTTAATATCAAATTTATCACCTAATGCTTGTTTACAATAATCTCGCAGTTCTTGAATTTTAAATTGCCCTAATTTATACGACAATGCTTGTCCTGGCCAAGCTATATAGCGCTCAACTTCTGCGGTTACATCACTTAAAGCCATTGAGGAATTAGCCAGCATGTAATCAATACCTTGTTGACGAGTCCAGCCTTTAGCATGGAAACCTGTATCGAGCACTAATCGCATAGCGCGTAATTGCTCATCAGATAAACGGCCATACCACATATATGGGTCGGTAAATAAACCCAATTCTTTACCTAGGCTTTCAGCATATAATGCCCAACCTTCGGCGAACACTGTGTAACCACCAAATTTTCGAAACTCAGGTAATGACTGAACTTCTTGCTGTAAGGCGATTTGAAAATGGTGCCCTGGGGCTGCCTCATGGATTGACAATGTTTCGAGTAGAAACTTAGGCTGCGCTTTTAAATTAAAGGTATTAATATAAAAAATTCCCGGACGAGAGCCATCCGGCGCAGGTGATTGATAAGATGCTCCTGCCGCAGACTCAGCACGAAAATCTTCAACCGCTTTTACAACGTAATCAGCTTTGGGGGCAATGTTAAATAATTTAGGCACACGCGCGTCAATTTTTAACTTTACGGCTTCATAGGCCGCAATTAATTGCTCAGGTGTATCAAAATAAAACTCATCAGAATCTCGTAAATGAGTAAAAAACTCACTTAAACTGCCTTTAAAACCAACGGTTTCCTTTACTTTTTTCATTTCATTAAGGATACGCGATACTTCTTTTAAACCAATTTCATGAATTTCATCAGCAGATAAACTCAAGGTGGTGTTTTTCTTTATTTGGTATTCATACCATGCTTTACCATTTGGTAAATCGCTATAACCTACTGTTGCACGGCTATTTGGTATATAAGTGGTCGCTAAAAACTCGCTCATTTTTGTATACGCTGGGACCAACTTATCCATAATAAGTGCACTATATTGGTCAGTGAGTTGTTGCTTTTGCGCTGCTGTGAATTGCTCTGGAAGCTGCTTTATCGGACTATAAAATAAAGATTGTTCTGCACTGGTAACTATATGCGCTTGAAATTGCGGTAATAACTTTTCAGCTAATGGCTTTGGTAAAACAATACCTTCATTTACCCCTTGCTGCATAGCATCTTGCACACTGCTTAACCAACTTACAAAACCTTCAGCACGCGCGACGAAATTTTCATAATCTTGGTAGCTTGCAAATGGCTGCGCACTTTGCGCCGATCCAAAGCCTGCAAACGTATTGTGAGCGCCAGACATTTGGTTAATTGGTAATAAGTAACTCGGGAATTGAAAACCTTCGATTGTTAATGCTAAATCCCGTGCCAGTATTTCATAACTTAATAAGGCTTGACCGGTTAACTGCTGCTGGTCAATCGCCGCTAAACGTTGCTGATAATCTTTATAAAAAGCAAGCTGCTGAGCTCGGTTTTGCTCGGTAATCGGTGCTGTAAATTGGTTGTTGTATTGGTTATAGCCAATATAAGTGGCATCAAGAGGGCTAAATTGCAACGAATCCACAAAGTACTGCTCAACCAAGCTATTTAATTGTTGTGTTGTTGCGCTGGCAGTTTCACTTGTTAATGCTGATTGTGGCTTATTTAAATTATTATTAGCCGTATTTGAACACGCAGACAAAGCGCTGAGTACACCAGCGACAAGCAAGGTTAACTTAAATTTTTTCATAATGATCCCTGAGTATAAGAAGTTAGCGCAAGTATGCAGCTTTCAAATCGCTAAATAAAGAAAATACGATACTTATCGCGTTTTGTTTACAGCCTAAAAACTGCTTGCTACATTGCTATATAAAATAATCAAAAATTAGAAAATAAATGAATAAATTATCACTTTCTGTCCCTTTGGGCTTACTGTGTGTCAGCGCTTTTAGCGCACAAGCAACAACGTACGTTAGTGCTAAAGCAATGCTAGACGTAAATAATGGCAAGCTTATTAATGCACCGCTTATTCAAATTGATGACGGTATCATTACTAAAATCAGTAGTGGCACCATGCCAACCCTACAACAAGGTGATGACCATATTAAGTTGCCCGAGTTAACCATTCTGCCTGGCCTGATGGATATGCACGTACACTTAACCAGCGATCCAACAGTCCCTCGTAGTGAACGTATCGGTCAGTCAGTGCCACGTAAAGCGATTAAAGCGGCCTATTTTGCAGAAAAAACCTTAAAAGCGGGCTTTACAACTTTACGTAACGTGGGCGCCGAAGGTTACAGTGTCATTGCAGTACGTGACGGCATTAATGCAGGCGATATTATTGGCCCACGCATCTGGGCTGCTGGTCCCTCTTTGGGTGTAACGGGTGGTCACTGTGACAACAACCGTCTACCTCCTGAAATGAAATACACTGCCGAAGGTGTGGCTGATGGCCCATGGGCTGTTCGTGCAAAAGTACGCGAAAACATCAAGTACGGTGCCAATGTTATTAAGTTTTGCGCCACTGGCGGAGTATTTTCTAAGGGCACAAAAGTAGGTATTCAACAGTATTCATTAGAAGAAATAACTGCCATTGTTGATGAAGCACATATGCGCGGTTTAACGGTTGCTGCACATGCACATGGTACCAGTGGTATTACCGCAGCCATTAAAGCCGGTGTAGACAGTGTTGAACATGTCAGTTTTGTTGACGATGAAGCAATTAAACTGGCAAAAAAACACGGCACTTGGTTTTCAATGGATATTTATAACACTGAGTATACCCTCACGTTTGGTGAGCAAAATGGTGTAGCCGAAGAAAACCTAGCAAAAGAGCGCCAAGTATCTAAAAAGCAACGCGACAGCTTTAGCCGTGCCGTAAAAGCGGGTGTCAACATGGTATTTGGTACCGATGCCGCAATTTACCCACATGGTGATAATGCAAAACAGTTTTCGAGAATGGTTGAGTTTGGCATGACGCCACTACAGGCTATTCAAGCAGCAACGATTAATGGCGCAAAACTGTTAAAAGTTGAAAATCAACTAGGGCAAATTAAAACAGGCTTTGCAGCAGATATCATTGCCGTTAAAGGCAATCCACTGCAAGACATAACCTTGCTAGAAAATGTAGCATTTGTGATGAAAGCAGGTGTTGCTTATAAATAAATGTGTGGAGTTAGCGTTAAGCTAACTCCATCATTAAGCAAGGGTTAAACTAACAGCTAACTAAATACGTTGTTAATATATTAATATTTTGAAAGCAAAAGGTAAGCAGCTTGGGGTAGGTTTAAATAATTGCCTTTTTTAGATAATTAAAACTTGAAATACAAATGCCACACATTATCATTACGAAAAATTTTTTAATGGTAATGACTATGACAACGCATAAATTCTCTCTAATTACCCTAGCCTGTTTAACAGCATATAATGCAACTGCGGCCGAACAATCCGATCTTGAACGCATCACGGTTTATCAAAAGCAAAATCATGTTGTATTAAATTCGGGTTTAGCAACAAAGTCTGATATGTCGTTAATGGAAACACCTGCGCCTATTGTTATCGTCGATCAAGAGCTTATCAACTCGCAAGGCGTTGATAACTTACAAGACTTAGCCCGTAATATCAGTGGTGTAACCCAAGCAGGTAATAACTACGGAATTGGCGACAATTTAGTGATCCGTGGCCTTGGTGCAAATTATACTTATGATGGTATGTATGGCGGTGCGGGCCTAGGAAACACATTCAATCCAACTCGATCACTAACCAATGTGGAGGCCGTAGAAGTATTAAAAGGCCCCGCCACTGGTTTATATGGCATGGGCAGCGCAGGTGGCGTAATTAACTTGATTGAAAAAAAGCCACAGTTTACCGAGCAGCACAACGTACAAGCGGAAATTGGTCAATGGAATACCTATTCATTATCAATTGATAGCACCAATGCAATTACCGAAAATCTAGCATACCGAGTTAATGCAAAAACAGCACGTAGTGATGGCTACCGTGATTTAAAAGATGACCGCGATGAAATCTACGGCGCATTAAAATATGTGTTTAATGACCGCCAAAATATTATGATCTCAGCCGCTTATATTAAAGATGCCATTGCAGTTGATTCAATTGGCCACCCTATCCGTATTTATAATGCGCAGTCGGTAAATGGCAAAACCGCCGGCCAAGTGGCTGCGGATGATTTAGTCAATGATCCAACCACTGCTGGGCTGCAATTATCTGATGCGCAGCGCCAACAATTAGCGAATTCACTTGCAGCGTCTGATGGTTTAACACCGTATAAATTTGGTCATCGCGGTATTATCTCACCCATGGCAAAAGACAACGAAGGTGAAGAGTTACGCTTTAAACTTACTCATAATTACTATATAACTGACAATTTATTTTTAAACCAACAACTGCAATACCGTAATTATGAGTCAAGTTTTGCACGTCAAACAGGCGCCTATAATTATGTTTATTGGCGGCAAAAAAATGGCGTCATAAATCAAGACCCTCGTGCGCCATTGGTAGTTGATGATGTACTTTATCCATTTGCTGCACGCCGTCAAGAATATCGCCAAGTAGAGGCCGATGAAAAGTCATGGCAATACTTTGCAGATTTACGCTATGACTTTAGTTTAGGTGATATAGAAAACGAATTTTTGGTCAATGCTAATTATGAAGACCGCGATATACGCTTCACGCAGTATTCTATTTGGGATAAAGACTATATTCTCAAAGATAAAAATGGCGATATAACCTATCAAGGCTCTTTACCCTATATTCTAGATATTCGTACACCGGTTTGGTCAGACGGGCAATTTAGCGACTATGATCCGCTTAAAACCAGTAACTATAGTAAAAAAGTGCAAGCATGGGGCTTAGGACTGCAACATGTTGCTTATATCAATGACAGCTTCACAACCCGTATTGGTGTTGCATACAACGAAATTACTCAAAAATATGAACATTTAGGTGTTGATGCACGTTACCGGGCCAGTGCCGCTGCTGCGACGCCAGAAGCAAGTACCTCGGATAATGGTTTAACCTATAATTTAGGCGCGACATACAAACCGACTGATGACCTGTCTATATTTATAAATCATTCGAAGGGTCGCACTGCGTATAGCGTTTTAGGCTCTGTTTCAGGCAATGAAGCTGACCGTGATGATGCGCAATCTCTTAGTACTGATTTAGGTATAAGAGTAAAAGCCTTTGATGATCAGGTACTCGCCTCATTAGTGGTATTTGACACTGCACGTACTAACTTAGAATATGTAAACCCTGCCTATGATGATACAAAGCCAGATCCATCGGTACCAAAAAATTACTTTGATGGTGAAGAAAAAACCCGTGGTGTTGAGCTTGATTTAAATGCCTATTTAAATGATCAATGGAAGGTCAATATCAATGGTGTTTATCAAGATGCACGTGATCAGAAAAACCCTAATGTGAGCACATTTGCTGCCCGTCAAAAAGGTGTGCCTTATGTAACAGCAAGCACATGGTTAACATACAGTGCTCAGTGGTTTGAACTAGCCCAGCCACTAAAAGTAAGTGCAGGTGTTAAGTACGTGGATGACCGTAGTACTAACTCGTCATCATTCGGCATTCCTGATGGTTATGTACCAAGCTATACTATTTATGATGCTGCGTTAAGTTATAACACTGATAAATGGGGCTTACAGCTAAATTTAAATAATTTGTTTAATAAAGTTTATTACTCAAAAGCAATGTTTTTAGGTGGTATGCCAGGCGAAGAACGCAATGCGAAACTAACTTTGAGCTATAAGCTTTAAGTTATAAGCTGTAAAAGCGCACAAAATGCTTGTGCGCTTTTTTAACTTTATATAGTGACTACTATACGGCCATTAATTTCACCTTTGAGCATATCGTCAAATATGTCATTGATATCTTCAAGACGTTTTTCTTCAATAATTGCTTTAACTTTGCCCTGTGCAGCAAACTCTAAACATTCTTGTAAATCTCTACGTGTGCCAACAATTGAGCCAACAACAGCAACACCATTGAGTACAGTATCAAAAATAGGCAACGGCATATCCTCTGGAGGCAGACCAACTAACACGCATTTTCCACCACGGCGAACACTCTTATAAGCTTGCTCAAACCCCGGCTTGGATACAGCGGTACATACCACAGCATGTGCGCCCCCTACCTGCTCAAATATAGCCTCACTAGGCACACATTCTTTAAAGTCCAGTGTGATATCTGCACCTAACTCTTTTGCTAAAGCCAGTTTTTCAACACCAGTATCCACTGCAATTACATTAAAGCCCATTGCCTTTGCATATTGCACCGCAAGATGCCCAAGCCCACCTACACCAACAATAGCGACCCATTGTCCTGGCTTAGCACCTGACACTTTTAGCGCTTTATAGGTTGTAACACCGGCACAAAATAATGGCGCAGCTTCTGAAAAACCTAAGCCTTCAGGGATCTTTACAACATAGTTCCCATCAGCTAAGCAATATTCTGCGTAACTACCATTAACTGAGTAACCCGTATTATGCTGAGAAAGACATAAGGTCTCTTTACCTTCTAAACAAAATTCACAATGACCACATGCACTGTATAGCCAAGGAATGCCAACACGATCACCAATTTCCAAATGAGTAATATTACTACCCAGCTGTTCGATCACTCCAACACCTTCATGCCCTGGAACTAACGGCATTTTAGGCTTTACTGGCCAATCACCATGACAGGCATGTAAATCAGTATGACACACACCACATGCGGCTATTTTAACTAAAACATCATTGACTCCAACGGTTGGAATGGGTAAGTCTGAAATTTCTAATTTGCCTTTGTAAGTACTATTAACGGCTGCTTTCATTGCTCGTTCCTTGTTGTTGCGAAGTTGTTATTGAGTAGTTGTTAAGAAATTAGTTGTCGTAAATTAGTGTACACCTTACGCGACTCTAGATGAGCAAAAATTAATCTAAATCAAACTTTAGTGATATAACTTGTTCTGAACGACTAAGAACGACTATTAGTACCAACACATAATCCCATAGGCTTGATTCAGCCAAGGAAAATTCAGCGTATTGCTCAGTAAATCTTGCTAAACATATTCAGCGTGCTAGCATTAATTTCATTATTTATTGAAACTTGAGAAGCAATGACGCTATCAGATAAGAACTTTGCCTTTGTAATGCACTGTGGCGAAATGGGCAGTCGTTGGGGTTTTAATCGCACCATTGGCCAAATGTGTGGTTTATTGATCATAACCAAAGAGCCAATGACAGCGAACGAAATCGCCGACGCCCTGAGTATATCTCGCGGTAATGTCAGTATGGGTATCAAAGAATTACAATCTTGGCGCTTAATTAAAGTGCAGCATATTCCAGGTGACAGAAAAGAATACTACGCACCCGCTGGCAGTATTTGGGATATGGCAAACCGCGTATTTGAAGAGCGTAAAAAGCGTGAGATTGACCCTACTCTCAGTTTACTCAGAGATAATTTGCTAGAGCCTGCAACCAACGACGATGAAAAGTTTGCCCAGCAACAAATGCATGAAATTCATGATCTACTCGAAACCGTCACTAAGTGGTCTTCAGAACTACAGCGCTTAAGCCCTGAACAGCTACAAAGCTTAATGAAGCTAGGCTCAGGTATTGGTAAAGTACTCGACTTTAAAGATAAGATATTGAAAAAATCGTAGCAGCGATTTTATATCGCGACTGAGGTTCTAGGTTCTAGGTTCTAGGTTCTAGGTTCTAGGTTCTAGG
>NZ_JACJDT010000039.1:0-44599 GCF_014163675.1 Pseudoalteromonas sp. SR44-5 | reverse complement strand
AAGCGGTAAGCGGTAAGCGGTAAGCGGTAAGCGGTAAGCGGTAAATAATCTCAATCATTTGCTTAGGTAGCAAATGATTGAGATAAAACATTAACCTTTAGTATTTGGTACAATTTGAACTTCCACGCGGCGGTTTTGCGCGCGGCCGTTGGCGCTGTCATTGCTGGCAATTGGGCGAGTTTCGCCGTAACCACGTGTACTAATACGCCCAGCTAGAATTTGCTGATTCACTAAGTAACCTTTCACACTCTGCGCACGCTGTTGCGATAACGTCATGTTGTAGCTATCTTTACCTGTGCTATCGGTATGGCCTTCAATACTTAAATAAGTTTTTTCGTACTTATTCATCACTTTAGCAATAGCATCAAGGGTGTTATGAAAGCCAGATGAAATATACGATTGATCGGTGGCAAAAGTTATATTAGCTGGCATCACTAAACGTAAGTTATCGCCTTCACGCACAACTTCAACACCGGAGCCGGCTAACTCATCACGAAAAGCCGCTTCTTGTTTATCCATATAGTCACCAACCGCAGCGCCGGCTAGCGCGCCAATAGCGGCACCAATGAAGATACGTTTATCATCATGATCTCCGGTTGCCTTACCAAGTACTGCGCCTGTAGCTGCACCAATACCAGCTCCCATTCCTGTGTTGGTAGTCTCACAACCCGTTAATAATAATCCAACAATAGTCGCTGTTAGTAATGGTTTGGTTAAAGTCATGGTATTTCCTTGGTTATTAATTCTTTCATTAACAGCTAGTATGCAAACATTGTAATGAACGAAATATGAAGAAGATGTTAAAAGCTCAGCGCTTGCTCGTTAAGAGGAGGAAGTTCATAGGGAGCAATTAATGTATTTAGCTGACCAGTGGCAGCCATTGTTTTCATTAGCGCATCAACCCGCTGCGCTAATGGGGTTACTGAAAACTGTTTACTTAAAGCGAGATAACCATAGATTATGTCATTAAAACGATACCGCATTTTAACTAGTTTATTGGCTGGCTGATTCAGCACACTCATAGCATGATCCGCGGTATCTTCAACGGCAATAACTAAATCTGCACGCCCTTTCAATAATAGGTTAATAGCTGTGCTTTCTGTTAAAACAGCTATTTTAGTCAGTTCATCGTCTTCATCAAAACGTTTAAAATGTACGGCACCTCGCATAATCGCAATTTTTTTACCATATAAATCGTCATAGTTGTTGATTTGTAATTGGCTATCTTCGCGTGCATAAAATACAAATGACGAGGTTAAAACCATATAAGGTGGGGTTACAAATTGCATTACTTGCTGACGCATAGGTGTGAGGATCAAACCTCCCATCGCATTAACTTCGTCTTGCTCTAACATTCTTACACAGCGTGAAAATGGGCAACCAACCAGCTCTAACTTAAAAGGAAGTTGCTTTTTCATCTCCCGAAAAATATCAACAATCGCGCCTGATACTTCACCATTTTGATTAATTTGGCTATACGGTGGTGCATGATCCACGGCTAACGATATTTTTTGCACAGCCGCATTAGGTTCATTTGCAGCATAGGCATAGTTTATAAAGGCAAAAATTATAAAAATATAAACAATAAATCGCATAACTACTTAACTTTAACAAAGCCTTTTTTACATTGTAGACAGGTACAAAGATTAAAAACCATAAAATTGTCACGAAATTTTGTCATACTAAGCTGTTACGGCAATAAGAAACGAGAGAATTCATGTTACTAGCTATTTTTAAGCAGTTTTTTTTACTTGGTTGCATGAGCTTTGGCGGGCCAGCTGCACATTTAGGTTATTTTAAACGTCATTTTGTTGATAACTTGCAATGGCTCAATGCTCAACGTTATGCACAACTAATCAGTCTTAGTCAGGCTCTGCCTGGACCTGGGTCTAGCCAAGTGGGTTTTGCCATTGGTGTGGAGCGAGCAGGCGTATTAGGCGGTATTGCTGCTTTTGTTGGCTTTACCTTACCTTCCTTTTTGATCATGGCTTTATTAGCGATTAGCGCCCACCAATTTGATGCTATTTACTTTGCAATAGTTGCCGGTTTAAAACTATTTGCCGTAGTAATTGTGGCCGATGCTACGCTGAGTATGGCAAAAAGCTTTTGTACTAGCTGGGTACTCAAAGCGCTTGCTATGTTAAGTACCTTAGTGCTGATCTTATTACCGAGCCTGAGCAGTCAAATATTGGTTCTATTAGCAGCCGCTGCTATTGGCGCAATATGGCCATTGCTTAATCTAGCTCAAAGTAATCAAACAGCAACTAAGCAGCGCACAGTTAACTGGCCTGCATTCATTCTATTTGCACTATTATTGCTAGTGAGCTTTGTCCCACTAGGTTCTCAATTTGCAGATTTTGCACCCTTTTATCAAGCTGGGGCTATGGTTTTTGGCGGCGGTCATGTGGTATTGCCGATACTTCAAGCTGGCTTACCAAGTTTAAACACTGAGCAATTTTTATCAGCTTACGCCAGCGCACAAGCGGTGCCTGGGCCAATGTTCACCATTGCTAGTTATTTAGGCGCAGAGCTTAATAGCGAGCAGCCGCTTGTTGGTGCGGTGATTGCAACCTTACTGATTTTTACTCCTGGTTTTTTATTAATGTTAGCATTTCAAAAAAGCTGGCTGCAATTATCCGAACGCCCCCGCTTTGCCAGCTGTATTGCCGCGCTTAATGCCGCTGTGGTGGGTTTTTTAGCGGCTGCATTGTATTCACCAATTTGGACATCCGCAGTTCACAACATTTGGCATATTGTGATTGTTGTTGCAGCTTTTGCATGGCTAAGGTTAGCAAAGCCACCTATTTGGTGGCTATTAATCGTATTTGTTAGCCTTGGCCTACTTCAGTATTATTTGCCACTTTAATGGTAGGTTTAATAGCGGTTGGGGTGATTGCTGCAGGACTAAATTGCCCCGAGACACTTTGATAAGCGCGTAGGTCAAAAATAGGTAATACCGCAAGTAGATGATCCATGATCTCTGCTTGCAGATGCTCGTACGATATCCAGCGCTTATCTTCACTAAAACAATAAAACTCTATCGGTAAGCCATGATTTAACGGTTGTAACTCCCGCACCATTAATGTCAGTGACGTGTTTATTTTACTGTGCTGCTTTAAATATCCTTCAGCATAACGACGAAATAACCCTAAATTTGATACCGGATCAGGTAAGGTATTCATCTTAATATATTCTTTTAACGCGATAGTTTGAGAAATCGTTTTAGTCAGCTCGTCATCAGCTAAACGAATGCTATTCATATCTATATTGAGTGAGCGCTTGATCCGACGACCTCCAGATTCTTGCATACCACGCCAGTTTTTAAATGAGCCGGCCACCAGCATATAAGTGGGGATAGTGGTGATAGTGTTATCCCAGTTTCGTACTTTTACGGTATTTAACCCAAGGTCAATTACTTCGCCGTCAGCACCATAGTTATCTACTTGGATCCAATCACCATAGGTTACTAAACGATTTGCTGCAATTTGAATGCTGGCTACAAAACCTAATATAGTGTCTTTGAATACTAACAAGGTCACCGCAGCAATTGCCCCGAAGCCTGAAAGAATATAGGTTGGCGATTTTTCCAGTACGATACTGACAATCAAAATCACACAAATCATAAAGGTAATAAGTTTTACTACTTGGATCAGCCCTTGAATCGGCACTTCGCGAGCAAACTCTAGTTGGTTATAAATGCCACCTGCAATACTTACTATGCTGCTGATGATAAAGCCAACATGAATAATTAATAAAGTTTGACCAATCGTCTTCAGCACTTCAGCAGCAAATTCAGTAACTGGATAAACACTATCAAATGTTGCTAAGAATAATACACAGCACAACATCCCGGCAAAACGACGGTTAAGTTTTGTCAGCATAGGCGCCAACAGCCCAATTCGCTCAGGAGAAAGTTTAGTCACCACCTTTTGAATACCTGGTAGCATTAAACGGCGGGTAAATAAATACACCACTAACAGCGAGAACACACCAATTGCAGTGGCTGTAAGAGAACTGAATAATACTGTGTCAGGCATACCCTGAAACCAAGGCTGCACAAATTGCTGTAAATGAGTTGGAGTCGTCATGATAATTCTAATTCCTTGCTGCGGGAGGCTCAATAACAGTCATTTTAGCTATATTGATTGTTGCTTAACACTGTAACAAACCCAAAACCAATACAAGCTTAACAGTACTGATTTGGGCCGTTACCTATTAGCATTTGCGACTATGACTTAAGTTTTTGCTCAAACTCGCTAAGCTGTTGTTCTTTCTCTTGCCATAAGCGATTTAATTCTGATTGAAAACGTACTCTAAATTCAGAATCTCCCGTGTAATCACCTATCAACTCTTGGCTTACCGGCATCACTTCTACATGAATATTAATTTGTTTTACTCGTCCACTGGCAAAATCCATAAAGGTAGGAATGCCCTCAGGATACTGAATAGTGACATTTACCACTTTAGAGATTTGCTCACCCATAGCTTGCATCACAAACGCCACCCCACCCGCTTTAGGTTTGAGTAAATGAGGAAACGGGCTATTTTGACGCGAATGTTTTTGCGCTGTAAAGCGAGTACCTTCAACGAAGTTAACCACACTCACCGGCATTTCTTTGAACTTTTCACAGGCTTTACGGGTTGTTTCTAAATCTTTACCACGTAATTTAGGATTCTTTTTTAATTGGCTTTTGCTGGTACGAGTCATAAAAGGGAAGTCAAGCGCCCACCAACATAGCCCCAAAACAGGAACGTATATCAATTCTTTTTTCAAAAAGAAGTTTAAAAATGGAATTTTACGATTAAACACACGCTGTAAAACTAAAATGTCCACCCAGCTCTGATGATTGGCAATCACTAAGTACCAGTCTTTTAGTTTGAGCTCTTCAAGGCCGGTAACACTTAGCTTGGTTGGTGTTAATAACTTTTGATTTAACGTATTAAACGTAACCCAAATAGAGGCGCACTGCTTAGCTGTCCAACTCATTAACTTTTGTAACGGTTTGATAGGGATAAGTTTAATTAGGCCACAAATAAAAATGGGAACAAACCAAATTAGTGTATTTATGGTGTAAAAGAAAATACTAAAAACACAACGGATCCAAGACATTACTACTTAATTCCTTTCATTAAAACTGTTCGGCAATTTAGAATGCAATACAAGAGTATCGCAATTAATCTTCAAAATATGTATACCCTTCAAGGCCCGCATTTAGCTCAGCTAAATACTGCTGCTTAATAGAGTCACTAATGTCGAGTTGCTGTACTGTGGTAGCAAAGTTATCCGAGAAAATATCGCTATCATAATCAACAAACTTTAATACATCCTTAACGCTATCACCCTTGATCGCATTGGTTAGTTGATAACCTTGTTCGGTGAGCTCTACATGGACTGAATCAGTATCACCAAATAAGTTATGTAGATCACCTAAAATCTCCTGGTAAGCTCCCACCATAAACATCGCAATGTGGTATTGTTGCCCAGGTACATATTGTGGAATAGGTAAGCTTGTTTCGATCCCTGCTCCCTCAACATATTCACGAATTTGCCCATCTGAGTCACAGGTAATATCTTGAATGATAGCGCGTTGCGTTAACGGCTTATCAAGGTTTTCAATCGGCATTACCGGGAATAATTGCTGGATCCCCCAGACATCAGGCAATGACTGAAACAATGAAAAATTCACAAATAATTTGTCGGCTAATTTTTCGTTTAAATCATCCAGTACTTCACGGTGAGCACGCGCATTGCTTAATGACGCTCGCACGCGATGCAAAATAGTAAAATACAGCTGCTCTATTTTCGCCCACTCCAACATACTTACTAAACCATGTACGTATTGGTCGTGCGCTTCACTAAATAAGTGCATTGCATCATGGTAAATTTCTAATGCCATACGCGGGTTTAAACGCTGTAAACATTGCCACATTTCATCTAACACTAACGCACTATTTGGCTCAGGTGCACTAGGGTTGCTGTGATTTGGTGCTTGCTCAACATCAATCACATCGGTGATCAACACTGCGTGGTGAGCAGTTAACGCACGGCCTGATTCAGTAATAATAGCCGGATGCGCTAAGTCATGCTGTTCGCACACTTCAGCAAACGCATTCACCACATTACGAGCATATTCCTCTACTGTGTAGTTCATTGAACAGGCACTGCGCGAGCCAGAACCTTCGTAATCAACGCCTAAACCACCACCTACATCAACGGTATTTAATGGCACACCTAACTGGCTTAATTCTGCAAAGTGGCGTGAACATTCACGTAAAGCACGATGAATATCGCGAATATTGGCAATTTGTGAGCCTATATGAAAATGCACCATTTGCATTAAATGCAACTTATTGTGTTTTTTGAGTACTTCAACGGCCGTTAATACTTGCCCAGCTGTTAAGCCAAATTTACCTTTTTCGCCACCGGTATTTTGCCACTTCCCTTTACCCACTGAGTTTAAACGGATGCGAATACCAATGGCAGGCTCGATGCCTAGCTCTTCAATCTCGGCTAATAACGTTGTTAACTCAGATAGCTTTTCAACTACGATTTTAACTTTATGGCCCATCGCTTGGCCAATACATGCTAAACGTAAAAACTCACTGTCTTTGTATCCATTACAAACAATAGTGATCGGTTGTTTTGCCACACCTAAAATCGCCATTAACTCAGGTTTTGAACCGGCTTCTAAACCGACTAAGCCGCTCGGGTGCGCCAATAACTTACTTACTACTGAACGCTGCTGATTTACTTTGATCGGATATACGCAAGTATATTGACCTTGGTAGGCACGGGCATTGCGCGCGCTACTAAATGCGCTGGTCATAGTATCTACACGATTTTGCAAGATATCGGTAAAGCGTACTAATACTGGTAACGTTAAACCCTGCTTTTTAAATTGTTCCGTTAACTCGGTTAATGAAATAGCGGCTTTCGTTTGATCGCCATCTGGGAAAGCAACCAGCTCACCTTGGCTATTAATATCAAAGTAACCATCGCTCCAATGAGCAACGTTATATGTAGAGCGTGCTGTATCTAAACCCCAAGTCATGGCAAATTCTTCTATAGTTAACAAGTTTCGCGGAATCACGCATTTTAGTACGTCATAACTCTCTACGCTAACAAAAAATGACCTTTAAGCCAAAGCTAAGATAAAATATATTCGCTATACTGATAAAATTTCATTGAGCAAAACGCCAAGCACTGGCAGAATTGCCCCTTTTTCATACTCAACTCAAAAGTGTAACTAGCGACATGGCAAATTTAGATCAAAGTAAATGGTTTACAGAAATCAGTGAACGTGACGGCAGTGCGTTTTCTATGCGCATCAACAAAAAGCTAGAAGAACAGCAATCGCCTTTTCAAAAAGTCGAAATGTACGAGACAACAGACTTCGGTAATCTAATGATTATTGACGGTTGTACTATGGTAACTAGCCGTGAAAACTTTTTTTACCATGAAATGATCAGCCACCCTGCACTACTTGCACACCCAAACCCAAAAAATGTAGTTATTATTGGTGGTGGTGACTGCGGCACTTTACGTGAGGTACTCAAGCACCCGGGCGTTGAGTCTGTTACACAAATCGATATCGATGAAGTAGTGACGCAAATGTCACTTAAATACTTCCCTGAGTTATGTGAAGCAAACCAAGATCCTCGCGCTACAGTAATGTTTGACGACGGTATTAAATACATGCGTGAAGCTGCAGCAGAATCAATCGATATCGTGATTGTTGATGGCACTGATCCAGTCGGTCCAGGTGAAGGTTTGTTTAACCATGCCTTTTACACGAGCTGTTTAAATGCACTACGCCCTGGCGGCATTATGGTACAACAAAGTGAATCACCGCTTATGCATATGCCATTACTGGTTGAAATGCGCGATGCGATGACTGATGTAGGCTTTAACGACTTACAAACACTGCCATTCCCACAACCTATTTACCCAAGTGGCTTATGGTCAGTAACACTTGCTCGTAAAGATGAAGCATTCGCTGGTTTTAGAGAAGACGCAGCAGCAGAGCTTGCGCAAACTACAGAGTATTACAATAATGGTATTCACCATGGCGCATTAGCAACACCAAACTTTATGAAGCGCGCTTTCGAAAAAAAGTAAACGTTATACCAATCGTTTTAAGTTACTGACCATTTATAGCGACAGAAAAATACAGTGGTAACAAGGCAGAGATTTTGACATGTAGTTGTTCTCGGCAATTGCTCCTGCATTGCTCTACCTCTAGCATCCATGCAGTCGTACATGAAAAATTACTAACGCAGTTAGCGCTTTATTTAGCGCGCTAGAATGGTTAAATATTTAAGTCGATTGGTATTAGATACTAACAACGCAAAAAAGGGTTCTATCGAACCCTTTTTTATTGCCTACAGCAAACAATTAAACTTTAAAGCGCTGCAATAGGCGGTTTAATTCATCGGTTAATTGATTCATTCTTACCGCGACTTCTTCGGTTGAACGTGCCAGCTCGCCACCTTGCATGGTTTGCTCGTTCAATGACGATAAATTATGACTTATTTCTTCCGCTACTGCGGTTTGCTCATCGGTAGCTTGGGCTGTTTGCATAGCCATATCATTCACTTTTACTGATGACTCTTGCATCGCATTAAGCACATCATTGGTTTGCGTAAACGAGGCTACGGCTTCATCTGCAAAGCGTTTGCCACCATTAATTGCCGTTAAAGACTGCTCGACACTATTGGCAAACTGCTCAACCATTTTTTGAATATCGTTGGTACTTTCTTGAGTGCGCGTTGCCAAGGTGCGTACTTCATCGGCAACCACCGCAAACCCCCGCCCTTGTTCGCCAGCTCGCGCCGCTTCGATAGCAGCATTAAGCGCAAGTAAATTAGTTTGCTCCGCAATCGCGCGGATCACCTCTAGCACTTTAGCTATATTATCAGAGCTTTGTTGCAGTTCGGTTGATTTGTTACTGGCATGTTCCATATTTTCAGATAGCGCGACTATTTTATCACTCGAATTAGCCACAGCCGTTAAACCTTGCTTAGCCAGGTGCTGTGAGTTATCGGCTTCTTTTGATGACTGCTGCGCCACATTAGCTACTTCGCGACTAGCAACACTCATTTGATGAACCGCACTGACAATTGATTCAGATGCTTGGCTGAGTTTTTGAGTGATCTGATTATTTTGATTTGCGAACTGGCTTAAATCAGTTCCTAAATGGTTAAGCTCATTAGATTGGCCTAAAATATCACGGATCAATTGCTGCAAATTATCTAAAAAGCGATTAAATGCCGTTGCCAGCTCGGCAAATTCATCTTGGCTTTTTACCACAATACGCTCTGTTAAATTACCATCACCAGAGGCAATATCATTAATTCTCGCAGTCACGTAATGCATTTGCTTCGTTAACTGACGTGGGATCATATAACTGAACCAAGCTGAAATGGCTAACAGCACCACCACCATAGTCAGTAAAAACAGTTTCGTTGTGGTTATCTTCTCTAGCAGCTTTTGTTTTTCTTGTTTAGACGTCAACTCAGCTTGTTCACCTGCTTTATCTAAAATATCGCGCAGCGCTGCAAACTCAGTATTGGCCTGCTGATTTTTTTGCTTGTTTTGTGGGTCATTGATATACGCGTTTGATGCTGATAACCATTTTTTAAAGGCACTATCAAAGCCAGTAAACTGCGCCGTTACTTGCGGGTAGGCTGATAAAAAATGTAAATATTGATTAAAACGATCGGTCACTTGCTGTGCGTTTTCTTGATGATCTTGCAACTCTTCGGCATTACCTATCTTATTGGTTACTAAGTGCAATTCAGCTACTTTGGCTTGATAGAGATCACGGTCACCATTAACCACTACTGAAATAGCATTTAGAAATCGCTCAGATTGCGCTTCTAATGCATCTTTTTGTAAGTTAATTAAGTGGGTATAGCCTGCTATCAGTACTATTATCGCAATCCCAAGTAACACAATTGGCAGCGAGCTCTTGATTCGAATACTCTGTAAGTTCATTTTTCACCTTTGCATAAAATACAACATCAGCCACAACTTAATATAGTTCAAACTATCTGAATTACCATTAAAAGCGCCACTGAACATTTAAGCTAATTTGTTGCTGTGATAGGTTTTTGGGATTATTCATCGCCATGCGATTATCTGCTTGGCTATGTAATGCTGAGCCCTCAATCCCTAGTTGCCACTGCGGCGTTAATTGATAGCGCCAGGTCGCGGTTATACCTTCACCTTCACTGGCATTAGGATCAAATTGCCAGTCGTCATGATCGGTTACCTCAAAATAATCATAACGCATTGAAATACGATGCTTGGCCATTTTATGACTTACTAATATAAAGTGACTATAGAAGCTATTATTTACACCGCGTTTAGCACCCATAGCGGTAGTGCCCGACATCATTTGCGCAATTAAGCGCGTATTCGCAGTAAATTTATATAGCCACGCGACGCTGCTAAAACGAGTATCCCATGCATATTGCCCAGTACTTCTATTTAGTGCTGCAGGGTCGCCATTATTATCGTAATAATAAAAACGAAATTGTGATTTTTTTAAATAATCCCAGTGAATTCCTGCATAATAACCAAAGCGCCCATCAACCTCCTCAAAGGGCAAGACCTGATTTGCCTGATACTGAAGTTCGGTGCTATTAAATGAAGCGATTGGCGCAAACGCAATACTTTCATTAAAGGTCGTTTGGCGGTCATGCACTGCAAAGCCACGCCAAGCTAATAATGTGCCTGCAGGATCATTACCTTTAAATGTAGCGCCAACCAATGCAAAGCTATGGGTACTGTTAAAGCTGCGCCCTGGCCGCTTGATAGTGGCCTCAACCCCAACGGTACGTACCTCTTCACCTATCCATGAATTTATTGCTGAGTTAGTGTAATTATATGGTGAAAGCCAGCCCATATCTGGATTTTCTAATGATAATAACGGGTAAAAACCACCTACCCGCAGATGCCATTTATAGTTACTCGCTGTTAGCGGCTTATATTGCAAATATGCTTGGCTAAAACCTAAAGTCGGCTGCGGATCTTGATAAGCATTAATAACCCCATGTGCTGACCAAGCGGTGGTTAAATCAGTCCTAAAATCAACGACTCCCTGAGAAAGCACAATGCCATCATTGTCACTATCGTATCGGTATAGCCCTACGCTACCTTGTTGCCAACTTACGTATTGATCACCCTGAACTGCACTTAGTTGCACTAAGCCCTTTACTTGTGCAAAAGCATTGCACGTTAATGTTAGCCCCACTACACCTAGGTAAAAGCAAGCTTTATTCATAGTCGTCAAATTCATCAACACCCACCGCAACACGAGAAATAATCGCCTGTTTTATTTGATAAACAACCGGCGCACTAGTTAGTGCAATGGCTTTGCTTTCAGTTTTGCTGATGTCACTAAATTCGGAGTGCCAAATATTTAGTGTAAAATCTCCGGCCTCAAGCGCCAGCTCAATTTGTCCTTTATCATTGGTCATTGCGTAATACGGACTATCAACCACCACAATATACCCCAACATCCAATCATGAATATTACAGCCTAATTCAACTACGCCCGTTTGCTCAAAACTGATCGGATCCTGTGGTTGCTCTCGGTATAGCTTTAGCTCAAACGATTTAGCTTTGGAAAACGAATACACGTGGTGCATGATTGAATCTGCATTTGGAAACTCAACTTGAGCATTTTGCGGTACCACCAACACATGGGGAATAAACTGCCGGTCTTTTTGAGTCATTATAAAGGGTGTAGTTGGCGCGGGGAATTCAACACTTTTATCCGCAGGCGTTAACCAGACGACGGCATTAGCGAGCGGTTTTTGCTGTTGATCATTAATGGTGATAATACCAGCGTAACTATTAAAAACCATTAAACACAATGAAAGAATGAAGGTCTGCTTTAACATTTTAATATCTTCTTATTTAACTTCATTCATTATAAACCAATTAGATTAATCTTTTGTTAATTATATTCTGTTAAAAATATCTCGTTAATTATTTTTCAATATTTAACCTAAGCTAACTAATGAGCTGAATACGTATGCAGTCATCTCGTAATCTAGGCCCTTGCGCTTTATGCTAAATGCTTCAATTAGGTTACACCTCAAGGAACAGCTATGCGATTACCTTTGCTACTTCTGCTTGGACTTTCAAGTGCTTGTTTTGCTAAAGACGCGACGATTCAATCCCCGAACGGAAATATAACAATAACCATTTCGGATCAGCAAGCTACACCAAGTTATAAAATCAGCTTTAACGGCAAAGATGTTATTGAAAATTCAGCTCTTGGCTTCGAATTTAAACAACAAGCCGCCTTTGCTGAAGGTTTTACAATCACCGACGTTAACAACTCCCAACATAACAGCCAATGGCAGCAACCTTGGGGTGAACGCCAAACTATTATAGATAAACATAATGAGCTCGCGGTTACGTTTAAAAAGCCAGCGCCACAAGGCGGCACTTACACGGTTCGTTTTCGAGCTTTTAATGATGGCGTCGGTTTTCGTTACGAAGTACCTAAACAAGCTGGATTTGAAAATATTGAAATCACTAAGGAGCTAACCGAATTTGCAATTAGTGGTGCGGATAAAGCCACCGCATGGTGGATCCCAGCTCGTGGTTGGAACCGTTATGAATATGTTTATAACACCACTCCACTGCAACAAGCTGCTCTTGCGCATACTCCATTTACCTTTAAAAACGCTGATGGCGTCCATGTGAGCATTCACGAAGCTGCATTAGTTGATTATGCAGGGATGGTGCTCAATCAACGTCGCCCAGGGACTTTACAAGCCGACTTAACGCCTTGGTCTGATGGTGTTGCGGTTAAAAAACATGGCGCATTTAATACTCCGTGGCGCACCATTCAAATTGGTGACAAAGCCGTTGATTTGATCAACTCAGATATTATTTTAAACCTCAACGAACCAAATAAACTCGGTGATGTATCGTGGGTTAAACCAGGTAAATATGTCGGTATTTGGTGGGGCATGCATATCAATGAGAACACTTGGGGCAGCGGTGAAAAGCACGGTGCGACCACCAAAGAAACCAAGCGCTACATGGATTTTGCAGCTAAATACGGTTTTGATGGGGTACTCGTCGAAGGCTGGAATATTGGCTGGGATGGCGACTGGTTCTTCAATGGTGATGTTTTTAGTTTTACCAAACCTTACCCTGACTTTGATATTGCAGAGCTAACTCGCTATGGCAAAGAAAAAGGCGTACAGCTGATTGGCCACCACGAAACGTCTGGCAACGTAACCAACTACCGCAACCAGATGGAAGACGCCTACGCACTGTACGAAAAATCTAACGTTAGCCAAGTAAAAACAGGTTACGTAGCAGATGGCGGCAACATCAAACGCATTGATGAAAACGGCATTGCTCGCCATGAGTGGCACGATGGCCAATTTATGGTTAATGAATACCTACACAGCGTGCAACTGGCTGCAAAACATAAAATCAGTATTAACACCCATGAACCGATAAAAGACACAGGTCTGCGCCGTACTTATCCGAACTGGATAGCCCGCGAAGGTGCTCGCGGCCAAGAGTTTAATGCATGGGGCACACCGCCAAATCCACCAGAGCATATTCCAATGCTCGCCTTTACCCGTATGTTAGCTGGGCCAATGGACTTTACACCCGGCATTTTTGATATGAGTTTTAATGGATTAGGTGGTGATACAAATCGTCCACAAACCACACTTGCGAAACAACTCGCGTTATATGTCGTAATGTATAGTCCAATCCAAATGGCCGCTGATCTTCCGCGTAACTATTTAGCCAAACCGGACGCATTTAAATTTATTCAAGACGTACCAACAGATTGGCAACAAAGTATCGCACTAGCGGGTGAGGTTGGCGATTACGTGGTGTTTGCTCGCAAAGAGCGTAAGCGTGATAACTACTCTGGTAACGACTGGTTTTTAGGAGCAGTAACCGATGAGCAAGCTCGCAGCATAGAGATAAAACTCGACTTCTTAGAGCAAGGTAAAAAGTTTGAGGCACAAATTTATCGTGATGGTAATAATGCGCAGTGGAAAAACAACCCATACGATTTAAAAATCGAAAAGCGCATAGTCACAGCTGCTGATAAGTTAACGCTTAAACTTGCCACCAGCGGCGGCACAGCAATTAGATTTAAAGCTTTATAATAGCGCGAAGTCGATAGTGAAAATAGGAGGCGCGAGTTTCTCTCGCGTCTTCTTTTTGATAAACAATCGGCAAATAAAGAACCTCCAATTCATAATGTTAACGTATGAGTTAGCCCTTAAAATAATTGTTCAATGCTACAGTTCATGACCTCATTAAACTGTTGGCATCATCATTACTGCAACCAAAAGCAACTATGCTTATATTGATGGCGCTGTTGTATCACCCCCTGAAAATACCTAACACATCCTATAAATAGCACGTGAAATACCGTGTAATAGTTTTATTTCCATTATTGCTCTACTTTTACAGATTAAAAAGTTAGTTAATTAGTAACAGTAGGAATACCAAGCATGGCTGTGAGGCATATATTTAATAATTTTGAAAAATTACGCAGCACTAATAAACAACTAAATGTGCAGTCAGCTCAATAATAGTGAACTTGCTTAAAAGGACTTTTAGAGCTAATACCTCTAGAGCCGCTTCAATACTATAAGGAATATAATAATGGCTAAGAAACCCAAAAATCGCAGTATTAAAACGCTAGCAACTGCTAATAATGTGCCGTGTTGGTCAAATGACAAAGATGTTGAATTAGCCTGCCAGCGGTTAACTGAAATGTTTGTTGGCCTTGGTCAAGTGCTGCGTATAGACAAAGGTCAACAGCCAGCACAACGAGCTGTATTTAGAAAGCAACATGGCATCGCTTACGGCCACTTTATTATCAATCCAGATATAGACCCACAATTTAAAATTGGCATTTTTGCAGGCAAAGAATACGAATGTGCAGTGCGCTTTTCAAGTGATACGTTAGCATCATCACCAGATTTACACAGCACATTAGGATTGGCAGTGAAGCTCTTTGGAGTAGATGGGCCAAAGCTGATTGGCGAAGGTGATACCGCAGATTTTATTTTTCAAAACATGGATCGATTTTTCACCAAAAATGCGCAACAGATGTGCCAATTCACCACTGCAGGCGTGATCGATAAAAACTATGATGCCTATTTAAATAATCCAAAACACATACAAACAGCCAATATTTTACAGGCTATGCAAAAAGTTGAAGCAAGCTGTTTAAGCGCTAATTATTGGGCAATATTACCGTTCAAATTAGGCGAACGACAGATTGTAAAATATCGCTTAGTGCCTGAAGGCAGTGAACTTGGCGCACCAAGTGTCGATAATAATTACCTCGCTTTAGATTTGCAGCGACGTTTACGTCAAGGCAGTGCAACATTTCGCTTTGAAGTACAATTAAGAACAAACCCAAAAACAATGCCACTTGATGATGCACAAGCCGTATGGAGCTGTGAAGAAAGCCCATACGTATGTATTGCGCGGCTGCATTTAGCACAACAAAATATTACCGCGATTGGTCAAGCTGAGCTTGGTAATAACTTAGCGTTTAATATTTGGCGTACTTTAGCCGCCCATGAGCCTCTAGGTAGCATTGCATTGGCTCGAAAGTCAGCCTATGCGGCCAGTGCTCATGCCCGACATACAGCCAACGGTCAGCAGCTACAAGAGCCTAAACAGTTAAGTGAATTTAAGCCACAGCAAGATCAAGATACTGACTCTGAGTGTATTGTTTATGCCGGTATTTATCCGCCTATTGGTGTAATGCGCGTGGGTAATAGTAAAAAAGGCTACTTTATTGGCCCGCAACAACCGCAGCCCATAGCTCATACTGATGAATACAGTTACCGAGATAAAACAGGTGCATTAAAGCGCCAAGCAGCTGAGTTTAGAATTTACGGTTTTAATGCCGCTGGTAAAGCGATAAAAGAACTAACCCTCGATAATGCAGACATTACTTGGCATGCTGAATTAGCAAATCAAAAAGCCTGCTGGTACGAATTTCAAATTGCTTTAGATATTCCAGAAGCCGCAGATGCGCCGCCATCGTTACTGCGTAATAACAATGTAGCCGATCGTAGCAAGCTGTTAATCAAAGGGGGCAAACACAGTATAAGCGGCAAAAACGTAAAATCTAAGCATGAGTTTATTGGCCAATTTATGGATCAGGATGTGTATTTAGGAGAAATGCGCAGTGATCAATACGGTCGCTTACTCATGCTCGGTGGTCATGGCGTGTCACGCAACGTAAACGGCGATATAGCCATTACCTTTGCAAATAATGAAGGCTGGTATGATGACACCTCAGATGGCCCAATTACAGCAGAGGTTGTATATCAGGGGATATCGCTAAGAGTAGAACCCGCTTGGGTTATTTGCGCGCCACCGGATTATGCACCGATGCAAAAATCAGTACGCACCATGTGGGATTTAATGCGCGATGTTGCTGTAGATGCTGGTATGCTGGCAAGACCACAGCGACCTTCCTTTAGTAACGACATTCAACCCATATTTGACCGAATGACGGATTTACAATGGGTTAATGACGGATTTGCTGGCGCATTTGGCTGGGGGGGTCAGTTTAATTACACCACCAATGAATGGCTAGAAAAGCTTAGCGATCCCTCTCCTGCCTATCAGGAATTACGCCGTACACTGTCTAATAACTTTCGTCGTTTTGATGTTCCCGGTGCGCAAGCTCCACAACTCTGGCCTTGGCTGTATGGCGACGCGATTAGCATTCCTCCCACGGGCTCAGTGCGCCAGCATGCAACGCTATCAAATTTGCAGTTGAGCTTTTTAGAGCAATGGGTGAAAGGTGATTTTATTAATGATTACACTCCTCAATCAGCTTGTCCGGCACATGCAAATGTAACCGCGTTAGATGATTATCCAATTGCTGAGCAGCCAGAACTACTTACTCGCGGCGCGATGGAGTTTTGCCTTGCTGATGCATTTCACCCGGGCTGTGAAATGACTTGGCCAATGCGAACTGCAGGCATGTATATGTCGGCATTTCGACTCAAACACGCCCAAGCGGACTTACAAAGCGACCGTTACTATTATGGTCCTGTGATGAATAGCGACGTTTATACTCTCGCGCAAGGACCTTTATTTGGTGGTCAAGTAGCAGGCGGGATAACACGCTGGATGGCTATTCCTTGGCAAACTGATACCGCGAGCTGTAGAGATGGCTACAGCTCTGAGTACGATCCATTTTTACCGACATTTTGGCCTGCTCGAGTGCCAAATCAAATAATGAATCAGTTCCGCTATCAACAAGTGCTTGATACCTCATTACCTGACAGTACTCGTCAACAGGCTTTTGCTTATCGTACTGATTGGCTTGATGATTTACCTCTGCACGGTAATCCTGCCACATATACAAACCAAATCAATAGTATGATAGACAACTTTGCTGAACTTGCGATTGTACAACCGCATATCGGCGTAATAGGCGATGCACAATTTCCTAGCGCAATGCAGGTTGGTATATTGCCCAACAATCCACAAGATGAGGCACAAGTTAACTTAGCGAGTAAAGCGATACAGCATACAAAAGCGACTCTCTCGGCTGAGCATGCTTCACATCGTAGTCAAACCAACTTAGGTGTTACTGAAAAAGCGAGCCGCTTTCATCGCAACAAAGGACGCTAAAGCAATGCTGCAAGAGACCGAATTACAAACGGATGTTGTGATCATTGGTGCAGGTGTGGCAGGCTGTATCGCCGCACTTGCTTTATGTGATTCATATCAAGTTACTTTGATTGATAAGTCTGAGATGCCCGAAGAGCGAATTGGTGAATGCTTAGCACCTGCCGCACGGCGTATTTTACAACAGTTAGATTTGTTAACTGAATTTGAAAACCAACTGGTGGCCAACGTACTTACCCCACAGCATTTACACAATGCAGGATTGCAAATAAGTTGGGGCCAATCAACACCCTATGTTACTGATAATCTCAGTAACCCGGATGGTTTAGGTTGGCGCTTGGATCGTCAAGTATTTGAGAGTTTTTTACGCGAAAAAGCGCTGCAACGGGGTGTCCGCTGTATTTGGCCTGCCAAATTAGCACACAGCGAATACCAAGGGCAACGCTGGCAAATAACACTAACACAGTTACAACAAGAGCAAACAATCAACATTGCGAGTCAATTCGTAATTGATGCCACTGGCCGAGAGGCTCATTTTGCAAAAAAATACACCGCTCGCAAACAACATGACCGTCTAATATCTTGCTGGGCAACCGTTGCTAATACTATTGAAAATCAACTAGGCAGCATTTGTGCCACGCAAAACGGCTGGTGGTACAGTGCACCATTACCAAACCAACGTCGTGTTTTAGCATTTCAAACGGATCCGGATTTGCTGACCAAAGGCTTACAACGTGATACAAAGTTATTTACTCAACATGCGCAATGTTATGCCAATCAAGCGAAGATTCTCGATGTATGCCAACAGCCAATAACACTGCACGGTATCGTCAGCGCGAACTCCACTCGCTTAGAGTGTTTTGCAGGCCAACAATGGGCCGCTTTAGGTGATGCAGCACTGAGCTTTGACCCAATCTCATCGCAAGGAATTTTTAATGCGATGGCAAGTGCGATGCAACTTGCCGATCTGATGAAAAAACTCGAGATAGCCAATAAAATAGAACACGATAGCCAGCTACAATTTAAAAAACTATACCAGCAACAAATAGAACAGATTTGGCATCGTTATTTAGATCACAAACGCTATTTTTACGCTCAAGAGCAACGCTGGTCAAACAGTCCTTTTTGGCAGCGCAGACAGCAGCCGAGTAGTATAAAAGTATATAATAGTATATACAGCTAACTCACTTTGACTGGTAAATAAACCTCAGCATTTAAACCGCCTTCAGGGCGATTAACCAGTTTTACTTTACCACCATGCATATCAACTATGCGCTTAATGATCGCAAGCCCTAACCCACTACCTTCACTGCCTCGCGCAGCATCGCCTTGTTTAAAAGGTTCAAATACCGTTTCAAGTTCACTTTCAGGAATACCTGGGCCATGATCTTTTACAATCACCATAGCGTATTTTTTATCACGACTTAGCGCAGTTTCAACATCAATATCACCATCCGAATAACGAATCGCATTTTCAATCATGTTGGTAATAACTCGCTTGATTGCCACCATACTTAAAGGAATGTTACTAATACTAGGATTTTCGCTAAAAGTGATAGTGCGTTGATGTTTTTGTTCTGAATGCACCACTTCTGACACTATCGCGTTGAGATCTTCAAGCGCTAACTCCTCACGTTTGTGATGACGCAAATACTCAATAAACTGATCAATAATGGCATTCATGTCTTCAATATCGTAGATGATCCCTTCACGCAGATAATCTTCTTCATCCGACATCATTTCGGTAGCAAGGCGAATGCGCGTCAGCGGCGTACGTAAATCATGAGACACCCCAGCCATAAGTAGACGGCGATCGTTCTCAAGCGCTGCTATACCACGTGACATTTGATTAAATGCGCGGGTTACTTCGATGACTTCAGTTGAGCCGTGTTCCTCTAATTTTGTAGAAAAATCTCCAACCCCTACTTTTACCGCCGCTTGTTGCAGCGCTTTTAAAGGTCGATTCAAATGACGTGCGAACAGCCAACCACCGAGTACACTTAAAAAGCCGATACTAGATAAATAAAAGGTTAGAAATTCGAGATTATTTTCTTTAAAACCAGTTAGCGGTACTTTAACCCAGTAACCCGGTGCTTGCGGCGCTTCTACCCAATAAACAAGCGGATCTGTTTGGCTAATACGCACTCGGGCTGAACCATGCAGTTGCTCAGACATACTACGCGACAACATCGAATATTCACGAGTTTGCGCCAAACCTTCGCTCATCGCTTGGCGCTGGGTCATAACTTCGATACCGGTTATTTCAAAAAACTTTTCAGACACCTCATCACTTATTTCAACGCCATCTTCCCAGTCTATAAACACAGTTTTGATTTGTTTTGCGAGAATAAGGTTAACTTGCTCAATAGTAGGCTTAACTACGTAAAGGCTAACCGTGATGTAAGACACTACTTGGTTGATCAACAATAGTGCCGCCACTAAAAACACCGTTTGTCCAAATGCACTTTTGGGAAACATACTCATTATGGCTATTTTTCACCATCTGGAACAAATACGTAACCTAAGCCCCATACAGTTTGAATATAACGTGGATTAGCGGCATCGACTTCGATCATGCGACGCAAACGTGAGACTTGTACATCGATACTACGCTCTAATGCACTGTAATCTCGACCACGCGCTAAGTTCATTAACTTATCACGACTAAGCGGCTCTCGTGGATGTGTAACAAGCGCTTTCAATACCGCAAACTCACCACTGGTCAACGACATGGTTTTGTCGCCTTGGCTCATTTCACGGGTGGCTAAATTAAGCGAAAACTCACCAAACGAAATATGATTTTCTTCTGCTGAGGGTGCACCTGGCACTTCTTTTGAACGACGACGCAAAATAGCTTTAATACGCGCTAATAATTCACGCGGGTTAAATGGTTTCGGGATGTAATCATCAGCACCAAGCTCTAAACCGATAATACGATCAACCTCATCACCTTTGGCAGTTAACATGACAATTGGAATTTCATTTTCTTTTTGGCGTAACCGCTGACAGATAGATAAGCCATCTTCACCGGGTAACATTAAATCAAGTACCATCAAGTGAAAGTTTTCACGCTCTAACAGCCGATCCATTTGTTCTGAATTAGCAGCTGTACGCACAATAAATCCTTGTTCTACCAAGTAGCGCTCTAACAAGCTGCGTAAGCGCATATCATCATCAACGACTAATACTTTTGTGGTTTCATGTCCCATCACTTTCATTCTTATTTTTCTGTACTGTTATGATTAATATAAATGAAAAACATGATAATAAAAAACTAATTAGGTCACTAGATTGTTACTGAACATTTCAAGCCCACAAAAATGCTAGCGAGAACAAAAATCAGCTCGACAAGCCAACAAGATTTTTATACCTTGCCTAGGTGTTTCTCAAGGTAATAATTTAAACGTGAAAACTAATTTAATCACCCGCGAAGGGTATTTACAGCTGCAACAAGAACACGACCACTTATGGAATGTTAAACGCCCTGAAGTCACAAAAATAGTGAGCTGGGCTGCTAGCCTTGGTGACCGTTCAGAAAATGCTGATTACCAGTACAATAAACGTTTGTTAAGACAAATAGATCGTCGCGTGCGGTATTTACGCAAACGCATGCCAGATCTAAAAATAATTGATTACTCGCCGCAGCAAGCTGGTAAAGTGTTTTTTGGTGCATGGGTCGAAATAGAAAATGAACAAGGTGAAGTGCTGAAGTTTCGCATTGTTGGCCCTGATGAGATTTATGACCGCAAAGATTATATCTCGATTGATTCGCCGATGGCGCGCGCATTATTGAAAAAACAAGTGGATGATGAGTTTTATGTTACAACTCCGCAGGGCAAAAAAGAGTGGTACGTTAACAGTATCAGTTACTCTGGGGCTTCATAAATCCTCAGTAAAACGATAGATCCTCGCTTCTCATTATTCAGATAAGGTTAATTATTGATTGTCTAAAGTGAATTTGTAGACTATAAATAAAAGTACTCAAGTAAAGCATTTCGCGCTTGAGTTGAATATTAGAAGGTAGTAGTTATGTCAAACGTAATACATCGCATAGTAAGTAATGCCGTGTTATTTACACTCTTAATGAGTGTGAGTTTGACTGTAATTGCTCAAGGTTTTGACGACCACGACCATTTATCCCCAACCGCAAACTATGTTGCTTGTGACATTCCTGACCAAGCTAATCTTGACGTTGACTTAGACACACACGTTGACGGGATCTCTATCAGGGTGCTTCAACCACTCCCTGAAAACATTTTATCACTTTATGTGAGTACCACTTTCGTACAACCTTTTAGCTATGCGTATCAGCGTGGACCACCGGCTTATTTTATTTAATTTATCGCTTAAAAACTTGATTAAATTTAATAATATAATTGGTGATTACTATGGCTAACTTTAAAGAACTTCGTACTCAAGACATTTCTAAAGGCGTTTTATCTCACACTTACCGTGACACTCAGCCGTTAATTGATTTAACGTCTCCGGCTTTGAAAATGGTCAATAATTTTACTCAAAAAGACCCGCTACGTGCTCATTTTGAAACCAGCATTGTTGATGCATTAAAACAGATCACTAGCCAACATACAGACTTTATTTTAGTAGTAGATGACAAAGAAAAATTACTTGGTATAGCATCTAGTGCGGATCTACAAAGCTCAAAAATTATGATTTTAGCACAGCGCTTAAATGTACCTCGCAACGAAGTTAACTTACTTCATGTAATGACACCACTTAGCCACTTAACTGGCGTAAGTATGCAAAGCTTAAGCTATGCTTGTATTGGTGATGCACTACAAACAATGGAACAAAACGGTATTATGTTTTTACTGGTTACTACCGCACATAATGAAATTTGTGGTTTAATTTCAGCTCGAGAAATTGCTAAAACATTACAAATTCCGTTACATATCACCCCTATCGCGCACAGTTTTAGTGAAGTAATGCAACATATTGAACACCCTCATTAAGCACTGATACATGTTTAATTGAACCACCTCTTTAAAAGGCCTTAAAGTATATAAATAGCATACTTTAAGGCCTTTTTATTAAGCCCTGCTGTGATATTATTCAAGCAATTAATTACGCCAAAACTATCGTTCTGGTCTTCAAATTGTTTAATAAGGTTTTTGCATGAGCAATATCTCTGCACGTTTAGCCACTGAGCTGAATGCTCAAGAGCAACAAGTTATAGCTGCTACAAAATTACTCGATGAAGGTTCAACAGTGCCTTTTATTGCCCGCTATCGTAAAGAAGTAACGGGTGGTTTAGACGATACCCAATTACGATTGTTAGAGCAGCGTTTATCGTATTTAAGAGAGCTGGAAGAACGTAGAGCCTTCATTCTTTCGACGATTAAAGCGCAAGATAAACTCACCACCAGCTTAGCTGCCGATATTAATAATGCGGACAGCAAGACTGAACTTGAAGATTTATATTTACCTTACAAAGCTAAGCGCCGCACTAAGGGACAAATTGCTATTGAAGCTGGTCTTGAGCCGTTAGCGAATGCTTTATTTAATGATGCTTCTTTAGATCCTGAGCAACAAGCCGCTGGCTACCTAAATGCAGAAGCCGGCTTTGCTGATGAAAAAGCAGTTCTGGATGGCGCTAAATTTATTTTAATGGAACGCTTTGCTGAAGATGCCAAGCTGCTCGCCAAATTTCGTAGTCACATCAGTCAGCACGGTCAAATCGAAGCAAGCTTAATCAAAGGCCAAGAACAAGCTGGCGCTAAATACCGCGATTATTTTGAGCATCAAGAAGCGCTTAAAAAAGTGCCTTCGCACCGCGCTTTAGCTATGTTGCGCGCGCGCAACGAGGGTATTCTACAGTTAACAATCAACCCTGAGCCAAGTTCAGAAAACCCGGCCCATATGTGTGCCGTGATGATTGCCGATCATTACCGCCTTGATATTAACAACCAAGTAGCCAGCCCTTGGTTACTCACTGTCGTGCAGTGGGCCTGGAAAATTAAGCTAGGCTTACATTTAGAAAACGAATTTTTAGCAGCCATGCGTGAAAAAGCCGAAACAGGCGCTATCGATGTGTTCGCTAAAAACTTAAAAGACTTACTTATGGCTGCCCCTGCTGGGCCTCGCATAACATTGGGCCTAGATCCTGGTCTGCGCACTGGCTGTAAAATTGCCGTTGTTGATAGCACTGGTAAGTTATTAGCCACACAAACTATCTTCCCACATGCACCACAAAACCATTGGGATAAATCAGTACGAACGCTAGAGCAGTTATGCCGCCAACATAAAGTCGAACTAATCGCTATTGGTAACGGCACCGCTTCACGCGAATCAGACAAACTGGTTGCTGAATTAATCAAAGCAAATAGCGAGCTAAAACTCAATAAAATTATGGTCAGTGAAGCTGGCGCATCGGTGTATTCAGCATCAGAATTTGCTGCTAATGAGTTTCCTGATTTAGATGTGTCGTTACGTGGTGCGGTTTCAATTGCGCGTCGCTTACAAGATCCACTGGCTGAACTTGTGAAAGTGGAGCCTAAGTCAATTGGTGTAGGTCAATATCAGCACGATGTATCACAAAGCCAACTAGGGCAAACTCTGACTTCTGTTGTTGAAGATTGTGTGAACTCGGTAGGTGTAGATTTAAATATGGCCTCAGTGCCATTGCTTGCGCGTGTTTCAGGGTTAAATAAAACCTTAGCGCAAAATATTGTTAATTATCGCGATGCTAACGGTTCATTCACTAAACGCTCAGAGCTAAAGAAAGTAGAGCGTTTAGGGCCAAAAGCATTTGAACAAGCCGCCGGTTTCTTAAAAATTAGTAATGGCAGCGACCCACTTGATAAATCATCAGTTCACCCGGAAGCTTACCCTATCGTTAAACGCATTTGTGAACAAAATAGTCTCGATGTAAATAACCTAATTGGTAACTCAGAGCTGCTGAATAAGTTAGTTGCCAATGACTACATTGATGATAAATTTGGCTTACCAACGGTTACCGACATCATCAGTGAACTTGATAAACCTGGACGCGACCCTCGTCCTGATTTTAAAACAGCAGAGTTTAAAGCAGGTGTTGAAAAAATCAGTGACTTAAAGCCAGGGATGATTTTAGAAGGCGTGGTTTCAAACGTAGCTAACTTTGGTGCTTTTGTTGATGTGGGTGTGCACCAAGATGGTTTAGTACATATTTCAGCGATCACTAATAAGTTTATCTCTGATCCGCGTGAAGTAGTTAAAGCAGGTGATATTGTAAAAGTAAAAGTAGTGGAAGTTGACGCTGCCCGTAAACGTATTAGTTTTACCATGCGTTTAGACGATGACATTGATACCAGCAATAAACCTGCTCCATCAGTCAGTCAAAAGCCGCAAGCCAATAATCGTAACAATGCTCAGCAACCTCGCGCTGCAAAACCAACACGCGATACCGGTAATGCAATGATGGGTAATGCATTTGCAGACGCCTTCGCAAATGCAAAAGTGAAAAAATAACGCTTAAGCAAAAACGCCACAAACTCAGTTTGTGGCGTTTGCAATTCTGCTATTTAAATCCGATTTAAAAATAATAACGAAATGCTGCTGCTGCGATGTCAGCGTATTCATCGGTGTAACTGTAGGAAGCAGCAAACGTTATTTTTTCAGTGACTGCGTAATTTATACCCGCTTTTAACAGGAGGTTATTTTCACTTTCAGCATCATGTAAACGTACATAACCAGCACCTACGCCATGTAAACGTTCATAACCAACGCCTGCATTTACTTCAAATTGTTCGCTCAATAAATGTCGAATTTGTGCAGTTACTTCAAAGGAGTCAGCTGTTTCTGAACCTTCATAGTATGTTTTTGAAACATCAAAAACATTACCATCAGATTCAAGTCTATGTACAAATGTTTCCTCAGTCTTAACCTTACTTTTCCCATACTTCAGGGCATAGTCAACAGAAGTTTCTCTTGAAAAATGTTGAATGTATCCAAAGCCAACATTATAACGAGTTAAACTCATATCCGTTGTTTCATAGTAAGAATCTGTCATATTAGATGTATAAGTGCCATCTGGTAGAGGAGCAAATGATGTAAATGTAGTAGTGCTAGAATAGTCAACACGACTTTGAGAATACGAGCCTGTCACGAACCAACTTTCAAAAATTTTTTTGCTAAGATTAATAACGTACCCATCGTAGCCAGAATACATTGGGCTGTCAGGGTCCGTTTTATCATTGCTTTTAATGTCAGTTTTTGTATAGCCAACTTCAACATAATCGTAGCTTAAAAGTGATGCTTGGTTTGCTGCGGCGGTGATTGAGAAAAGTGATAAAGCCCCAGCTAATACTGCATATTTCATTTAATTGTCTTCCATACTAAAATCGCCACAAAATCTATTTGCGGCGATTTTAATTTTTTATTTCAAGATTAAAAGTAAAAGCGTAACGTCACTGCAATGTCTGCGTACTCATCAACGTAACGGTATGAAGCACCTAAAATTGCTTTTTCAGTCAAGGTATAATTAAAACCCGCTTTTAAAACAACGTTATTGTCACTTTCTTCATCATGTAAACGCTCGTAGCCAAGTCCCGCGTTGACTTCAAATTTATCCGTGACTAAATGCCTAACTTGCACATTAGCAGAGAGGATATCAGCACTATCTGAGTCCGAGTAACCTGATTCTGACGATGAGAATACTTGGCCATTAAACCTTTCTTCGACGAGGTTTATGAAGTCAGTGCTGTACTTCAGTCTACCTAGATTGATACTGTAATCTAAATTGGTAACTGCAGATAAACGTTGAATATAACCCGCACTGAGCTCTAATCTAGTAAATTCAGCGTCTAGCTTTCCTTCAGTGTATAACTGTGACGTTCCGACATACTCACCGTTTTGAAAGATATCACGATAATCCTCAGAGACACTATTTGACAGATCATCTGATGTGCTTGCATATAAACCGGTTAGATACCAATTACTACTTACTTGCTTGCTAAGCTTAACTGCATAGCCATCAAAGCTAAGTTCATCCAAGCCATCTACGTCCATTTTTGCATAGCCAACTTCGACATAGTCATAACTTAAGCCAGCCGTTTCATTCGCCACCGCTGTTATTGAAAAAAGTGATAAAGCACCTGCGATTACTGCATATTTCATTTAATTGTCTTCCATAATAAAAATCGTAGGGAAAATAGCAGTTACAGTAATGTTTCACAATTAAGTGCATACATCTTTAGGTAAATAAATGTGAATAACCACACTTAAAAAATGATTTATTTGGATTTAAATTGAGGAAACACATATTACGAGGGAGCAACTATATGGTTGCAGAAAAGCCAGACTGTCCATAAGGCGAGGTGGCGGCTTGATAAAACTGCGCAATACGACCTGCACGCTGCTCAACTTCAATATCGCGCTTAGCCGTTGCGGTTTCTGATTCAGCAGTAGCTGCAGCTTTCTCATCCTTTGTTAATTCGTTATCTACTTTGAACGATGCTGATTGCGTACTGCTTTCATCATCACTGTCTATATTACTAAGCTCTGCTTGCGCTGCAGCGAGCTTTTGAGTGGCATCAGCAGCAATCGAACGATCAGCACCAGAAGGCTCTGCCGGCGCTAAAGCTGCAGCACGTACCGTTTGCATTTTCTCTATTGTAGCTCGCGGGTCACCTGCTATTTCAGCAACGTCAATTTGTACTTCGCCACCAACAGCGTAATTGGTACCATCAGGTCCGCGTTGGTACTCATAACTTGGCGAACCTGCGTGTTGACCACCAACTGATGAGTGAGCTTGCTCATGAATACGTACTTCAATATCACGCGCTTTTAACTCTTTAATTTGCTCAGCGTCTTGTTGCTCTTGCTGAGCTACTTGCTCTTTTTGCTTTGCTTCTTTCTCTGTATCTTGTTGTTGCTGTTCATTTTGCTCTGGGTTTTGCTCTGCATCTCCCTGCTGACGCTCTTGAATTACTTTTTCGTCGGCAAGTTTACCCTTGGCATCATAAGTGCCGGTATCAGTTGTACCGGGTTGTTTAGTTTTTTCATTATCACCAAGCGCTTTGTTTTCAGCATTAGTCGGTTTTGTAGCTGCAGGTGGCGGGATAACTTCCCGAAGTTGGTTGTCACGCCGAGCGGTTTCCGTATAAACATTTGCGGTGTTTATATTAATATTTGGAAATGGCGTGACAATGTTCATGGCAAATTAAACACGAATATCAATCAAAGTCCCCAGCACTTCGTCTGCGGTTTGAATTGATTGCGTATTGGCTTTGGCATTAAACTCTTCGACCTTTAAATTGACCAAGGCTTCATCAATACGTGGTGGTTGTGACACAGGAGCGGTTACCGCTTCTTCCGGACGAGCAGCTTGCAGCTGGCGCTGTTGGGCAAGCTGGGCGTCGTCTTGTTGCTCAATGCTGGCGCGATTTATTTCTGCGCTGGCTTTCTCTATACCCTGACTGGCACGATTAAAACCTTCAACACCGTTATTAAACACAGATCCGATTGACATATAACACCTCCACCAATGATATATTGGTTAATTATCGCTCATAAAACAGTCAAAATAAAGCTTTACTGCAGAGTTTTTCAAACCACCGTAAAGTTACTTTTCAAAGCATTGATTTGACGGCAGATAAAAACTCTTTTTTATGGGATATAAAAGGTGCGTGTGACGCCTTATCGATCACTTCATACTCAAAATCGTGTTTTAAAACTTTCATTTTGGTTACTGCGCGATACGGTACCAATGCATCTAAACGGCCAAATACAGCACGGATCGGCACTGGACAACAGGCAAAAGCATCGCGTAAATCATCTTGCTGTAAAATATCCAAACCAGCAGTTAATGCACACTCTTGTGGAGCCGGAAATTCATTGAGTAACTGTTTAAGTTGTTTAATATCATCTCGGGCATTTTCACTGCCCATCGCCTGTATTGCCAAAAAGCGATCGATGGTTTTCTCACGATGAGTGACTAACTGCTCTTTAAATGCAGCTAATACATTTGCTTTAATTCCTGGCCAATCATCGCCTTCAGCAAACAATGGAGTTGCAGCAACTAATATCACTTTCGCGACTTTTTCAGGCCAGTGCTTTGCAATATAAAGAGCAAATAAACCACCTAAAGACCAGCCCATTAAGGTAGTGTTTGGCTGTAATTGATTGCTTAATTGTAATGCAGCGGCATGCAAAGTATACGGCTTTGGCGATGCTTGATTATTACCGTAACCGGGTAAATCAACACTGCGTACTGTATCGTTATGCATAAATTGAAGCTCCGGCAAGATCAACTGCCATACGCCTTGATTCATCCCCCAACCATGTAATAACACCAGCTCATTTTGCATTTTTTATAACCTTGCTCCAAACTTAGCGCTCATAATAGCGTTTGAGGGAATGAATGCAATGACTGCTTTTCATCAATGTTTTCAACAGCTGGGCGATTGGTTTTTTCCTTCTTTTTGTGTGCAATGCCAAAGTATTATCCGTACCAAACATAGTTTATGCGAACATTGTTTAGCTGATTTGCCGCTATTAGATATAACCACACATGCTAATTTACTGTATCGCCCAGATGTGGTTGAGTTATTTCCTGATTGCCAATTCGATTACCTGTTCGCTTGCGCGTGGTATCGTCCCCCTTTCGATGGTTGGCTCACGCAACTTAAATTTAGTAACCAAATTCATTATAAAAACGCATTGTCGTTAATTATTAGCCAGCAACTGACTGTTAGTAAAAAAAATAGCGAAATATGGCCAGATTTATTTATTATTTTACCTTTACATCAGCAGCGTTTTTTAAAGCGAGGCTTTAACCAAGTATCACAATGCTGGTTGCCATGTTTAGTAAATGAAAATATTGATTCTCAGAGTTTACAGCGTACAAAGAAAACCCAAGCACAGTCATCACTTAGCAAAGCTAAACGAGTAAAAAACTTACATGGCGCATTTATATGTAATACCGATATGAGCGGAAAAACAATTGCTATCATTGATGATGTGATGACCACAGGAGCAACTCTTAATGCTGCTACCGTCGCCCTTAAAAAGGCTGGTGCTAAGCAAGTTTGGGCATTTGTAACCTGCTTAACACCATTAGGTCATTAATACTTAAGCTAATTAATTAATCGGCATTCGCTCTAAATGTGTGACCAAAAAACAATGCATTGCTCAATAAACGACTGGTGCCGTACCAATAGCCCCTAAATACCGGATCATCTGTCATACCAATCACACTGCCACGACCATACGAATGTGCCACTAAACCAGCCGCTCCCGCTACTTGCTCAACATTCACATCATCGGTAAAGCCAGCTAGTAATGGCTTTTGCGTATACTGCAACACATTTACAAATGGTGCAGCTGACATTTCAAGTAACCAAGTACTATTTTTAAATACTGGTAAGGTGTCACGCTGTAATGAAAAAGTAAGTGGGTGCGTTAAATCGGCTTTAGTATTAAATATCGCTCCAGCAATACGTTGACGCCCAGCTAGATGATCTTTATCACCATAGTTTAAGCCATCCGTTTTGAAGGCGCTGGCAACATCTCGGCGTGATAAATAACTGGTTTTTAATAGTTGTTGATCGACTAAAAACTTAGCCCCACCTTTGTGGCCCCAAATAACTCCACCTTTACGTACCCAAGTTTTAATTGCTATTTTGTCAGCATCTGAAAGCTTATTGTAATTTCCATGAGCCAAAACAATGTGGCTGTAATCACTAAGTTCAAGATCACCAAAACGTTCAATTTCCACAATGGTAGATGCCACACCAACAAAGCGATCTAAGTAATACCACACTTCACCTACTTCATATTGACTAGTCCCTTGGCCACCAACGAGTAATACTTTCGGCGCTTTAACTACCGCTAACGTCCGCGAGCCTAAATCGACACCCTTTGCCGTTAAGCCAGAAGTAATAGGCGTAATCGCAATACCAAACTCATTTTGTGCACTATTTAATAACGACACCCATTGCGGATTTTTTTGAATCCCAGCAGGAATAATAATACTACCCGCAGCAAATTCCTGTGTACTTGCAAGCGATTTAGCTGATAACGGGCTGAGCGCCACACGAGCTTGCACACCTTGCTGTAATAATTTATTAAGCATTTTCGGAGCTAAATAATTATCCCATTTAAAGCCAAACGCATACTGTGCATCTAACTCAGCAAATTGTGGTTTTTCAGGCTGTTGCCATGCATTTTTACTAACGTCTAAGCCCCAGCCACTTTTGATTGCTGCAAACTCCAAGTTAAAAGCGTGGGCTAACGTCCAACCGGATACATCATAAAAAGTGTTATCAACAAAACGCTTTTGCTCACTAAAAATGGCTTTAACTAAGCGATATTGTGGCTGGGCTAATGGCACAAAATAACTTTTCGCAGAAAAATTCTTACCATCCGCTTTTACTGCTTTATTAAGTGGATAAGCTTTGATCTGATGCTGTTTCAATAAATCTAAAAAAAGTGCGCTACGTGTTGTATCTGCACCGCCTTGCACTACATAACCTTTATAATCTTCATCATTAGCAAGCTCTATAGCATTATTGTAAAAACTAGCTTGGTAATCGAGTAATGCTTGGCGATTATCTATCGCAGCCTGAAATGTAGATAGGCTCGTAAGCAGCTGGTTTTTAATCGTAAATGCAAAACTCAGCGGTCCATTTATGGTTTCTTGCAGATGACCACGAGAACTTGCTTGCTCAAATAAAATACCCACACCACCATTCACATCTGGATAAGTTGAACCTTTGCCATAGTAAAAATCATCAAAGCTTTCTTCGGTAAAATATAACGCGTTGTGTTCATCCAATGTTTTGGCATGATAGTTACCTATTGCCTTCGTGAGACTGACATTTTCATCAGGGGTGATCGGATGCTTACGTGATGGAATACCTGGCTGAAAGAAAAACGTGCTATTGGGACCCATTTCATGGAAATCAGTAAGAATATTGGGTTTCCAGTAATGAAACTTAGCAATACGAGCACGTGATTCAGGGTGTTGTAGCAGCAACCAATCACGATTTAAATCAAACCAGTAATGGTTAGTACGGCTACTTGGCCAGCTTTCAATATGCTCCCGAGTTTGTGGATCAGACGATAAGTTCATACCGCGATTACTATTCGCCCAATTCGCAAAGCGTGCTAAACCATCTGGGTTTAATGAAGGATCGAGTAAAATAACCGTGTTATTTAATAGCGTATCAATTTCTTTACCTTGCGCCGCAGCTAAATAATAAGCCACTAGCAAGGCTGAATTACTACCAGAAGATTCATTGCCATGAACGCTATAACCCATCCAAACGACCGCTGGCTGATCGGTTTCTTTGGCTTTTTCTGGATCGGCTAAACGAGCCAAGTGCGCCTTACGTGTTTGCTCCACATTCGCCAACTTATCAGCTGCGGTGATAGTTAGCATAACGAGCGGGCGCTGCTCATGGGTACGACCAATGACTTCAAAATTAATACGGTCACTTTTTTGTGCCAATATTTCCATATAACGAACGAGTTGATCATGACGTACGTGCCACTGCCCGACTTCATAGCCTAAAACCTGCTCTGGAGTGGGAATAGTTGGATCAAATTTCACATCATCATTGAAATAATATGAAAGCGGTTGTGCTAAACAAGAAAAGCTTAGCAATAGTGTAAAGATTGTTATTATCAAACGCATAGAAAACACTCAGTAAATGATCAATGTTTGCACGCTACCATTGCTTAAAATAGATGCCAAATTTTTACGCTCAACACTGGCGACAACGCGATGAGCGGAGTATGATAACCAGTATCCGAGTAATTTAGTCAAGTATAGTTGTTTTATGATTTCTATTTCCGAAACCGCACAATCGCATTTTGCAAAATTATTAGCTGACCAAGCTGAAAAAACAAATATTCGCGTATTTGTTGTTAACCCTGGCACATCACAAGCGGAATGTGGTGTATCTTACTGCCCTGAAGATGCAGTAGAAGCCACCGATATTCGTCTTCCTTTTAACGGCTTTGATGCTGTAGTTGACACAGAAAGCGCGCCATTTTTAGAAGAAGCTGAAATCGATTTCGTTACCGATAAAATGGGCACCCAGTTAACACTTAAAGCCCCCAATGCTAAAGCCCGTAAAATCGGTGATGATGCAGGACTTAACGAACGTATTCAACACATGTTAGAAACAGAGGTTAACCCTCAGCTTGCTAACCATGGCGGCCAAGTAAGCCTTGTAGAAGTAACTGCTGAAGGTATTGCTGTTCTTCAATTTGGCGGTGGCTGTAATGGTTGTTCTATGATCGATGTCACACTAAAAGAAGGCATTGAAAAAGAAATGATTGCTAAGTTCGATGAAATCACCGGTGTTGCTGATATTACTGATCACAAAGCTGGCGATCATTCTTACTATTAATAGTAGGCAGTCATGCTAAAGCCGCTGATATATCGCTTAGGTTCAGAGCCTAAGCTCAGTTTAAAGCGCTTTTTACGCGGCTTAGCACTGTTTGTGCTAGCCGTGATATTAATCACCCTCGGCTATTATAGCCACTACAGCTTACAAATCATCGGCTTAGTAATTTTAGCCATCGCACTATTCTTCGCCGCTTGGGGCTACTTAGGTATCTTTGCTAATCGCTTTTCGCAGGTATTAGACAGAAAAGATTCCCGTCCAGAAGAAGATCCTGATCTTTGGAAATAGCCAAAGCTCTAGGTTCTATCAAAATACTGCCATGAAAAAGCACTCATCAACAATACCTATTTAATTTGTCGTACTTTATTTCAGTTGTTGCGGGAGCCTGAGTTTATGAAGAACGAACCGACGACCTTCGGGTTATGAGTAGCCCAATTTTCGCACTCACTGAATTTTAGACATAAAAAAACACTCATTTTAAGAGTGTCGATTCATTATTACTTGATTTCAGTGGTTGCGGGAGCCGGATTTAAATAGATGGCCTTTGCTGGCTAATGTAGAGCTGAGACCGACGAGCTATTTATTTCACTGAGTTTCAGGCATAAAAAAACACGCTTTAGGCGTGTCTGTTTAATATTCTAAATTGTAATTGTAATTGTAATTGTAATTTCAGTTGGTTGCGGGAGCCGGATTTGAACCGACGACCTTCGGGTTATGAGCCCGACGAGCTACCAGGCTGCTCCATCCCGCGCCTGAAATATTAAGTGTTATTTTACTTCTTACTTAATTAAAGAAGTCAGCCAACTCACTAAAGAATTGGTTGCGGGAGCCGGATTTGAACCGACGACCTTCGGGTTATGAGCCCGACGAGCTACCAGGCTGCTCCATCCCGCGCCTGTATATTTTAAGTCTATCGACTAGTGATTTTTAACTCTCACCAAGAGTTTACAGTAACCGCTTCTTTAAAAGAATTGGTTGCGGGAGCTGTGAAAGGTGAAGAGTGAACCGACGACCTTTTAAAACTTCCAATGCACCAAATCATTTAAGAAAATTGGTTGCGGGAGCCGGATTTGAACCGACGACCTTCGGGTTATGAGCCCGACGAGCTACCAGGCTGCTCCATCCCGCGCCTGTAATTTCTTTTTCAACGGTTTCGCGTTATTTGCGAGCCTGTTTCGAAGAGAGCGCTATAGTATAGGAATCATATTATAATGCAACAGTTAAACTGCTTAAAGCTGTTCAACCGAACAAAAAGCAAACAAACAGAGTAATTAAAGCGCTCTTTGGTGTGGACTGATCATTTTTTGCCACTCCCAATCAGGGTGACCCATCACTATAAAGTCAGGGTTCTCTGTACTCTCACGCTGATTGTAGGTTAATGGATTAAATTCAGCATCAGTAATACAGCCACCTGCTTCTTCAACAATTATTTGCGATGCTCCCGTATCCCACTCACCTGTTGGCCCTATCCGTAAAAAACAGTCAGCTTTACCCTCAGCAACAATACATGCTTTTAAAGAGCATGAACCTACAGCAACTGTTGTAAACTGCGCGTTCAAGTATTGACTAACAGCTTCAATTTTTTGACGACGACTAACAGCCAAAGTTAAGTTATCTGGAGTGGCAACATTGATCTGCTGCTCTACGCCATCAACACGCTTAAATGCACCATTTTGATAACTGGCAAAATAAGTTGTCTCTTTCGCTGGCCAATAAATCACCCCAAGCACTGGGCGATTGTTTTCAATCAAAGCGATATTTACCGCAAAGTCGCCGCTTTCTAAAATAAACTCACCGGTACCGTCCATTGGATCGAGTAACCAATAGCGCTGCCAATCTTGCCTATCTGCTAAAGCAGGGATTGGTGTTTCTTCTGACATAATAGGAATATCTGGCGCTAGTGCTTTTAATCCAGCAACTAACACATCGTTAGCGGCTAAATCGGCTTTAGTGACAGGTGTGTGATCTGACTTTTCTTGCTGGCCAATATCATCTTTCTTGTAAATAGCCATAATCGCAGCACCAGCGCTTTGCGCAAGCTCAATACATGGCTCAAGTAATTCAATCATTCGCAGCTCCTGATTCTAAATGCTTAGTTAATAATAGCAAAGCTGCAACGCTTCGTGCTTCGGTGAAGTCTGATTGTTGTAATAATGACTGCCAATCGGTTAATGGCCACTTAACAACCACTAATGGTTCTGGCTCGTCCCCAACTAAAGTTTGCGGATAAAGTTGTTGCGCAAACAATATGTGCATAGTCGCATTAAAGTAACTGGGTGCCATTGAAACCACTTTAAGTGGCTGAAGTTGCTCAGCACCAAAGCCAACTTCTTCTTTTAATTCTCGGTTTGCTGCTTGTTCTGGTGTTTCACCAGGATCAATTAAGCCTTTTGGGAAGCCTAGTTGATAATCATTAGTGCCAGCACAATATTCTCGTACTAACAGTAATTCATTATCAGCTGTTAATGGCACTATCATTACAGCCCCTCGGCCACCGCCGCGGATCCGTTCGTATTGACGCTGTTCGTCATTTGAAAATTTTAATTCAAGTGATTCCACCGTAAATAATCGGCTTTTAGCAACAACTTCGGTGCGAAGAATTTGTGGTGGTGTTGGGTGCTTTTTCTGTGTCATTGGCATTAATTTGCTATCATGGCAGTTAGTTCAATAATAAACCCTATAAGATGAAATTCCTATGTTAAATTGGTCAAAAATCGATACTGTGCTGCTAGATATGGATGGCACTTTGCTCGATCTCCATTTTGATAATCACTTTTGGCTGACAGTGATCCCTGAGCAACTCGCTATCGCAAAGAATATTAGTTTGGCACAAGCCCAAGCGGATATATTAAAACGCTATCAAGCCGTTAGCGGTCAAATCCAATGGTATTGCTTAGATTACTGGGAACAACAACTTAATTTACCTATTATGGAGCTAAAATATCAGCATCAGCACCTCATTAAAATGCGTGAGGATGTACCAGCATTTTTAACATCGTTGCGAAAAGCGGGTAAAGAGTTGATTTTACTTACCAACGCACACCCGGAAAGTGTCATGCTCAAGTTTGAAAAAACCAATATTGATAACTATTTAGATGGTGTGGTGTCGACTCATCAATATGGTGTGAGTAAAGAGCAGCAAAGCTTATGGCAGCAAGTACAACTCGATTTAGGTTTTGATAAGCAGCGTACGCTGTTCGTTGACGACAGTTTAGCGGTACTAAACGCCGCAAAAGAATATGGTATTGGCCATTTATTGGCGGTTGCAAACCCAGATAGTAAACAACCGCACAATGAAATCAGTGACTATTTGAGCGTCACTGATTTTCGTGACATGCTGCCTTAATTTTTAGGGTAGCGAGCCTCTAAGCCTTGATATACAAGCTTTGCAAAATCAGCATGTTCCGTATTCAGGCTTTTAACGACCTCAACTAAATGCTCGTTATCTTCTTTGCCATGCCATTCTTTAATGTAGCTACCATCTTTATAACCATGATCTTGGCGGAAAAAATTAAGCGTATTTTTACCTACATAGCCTCGATATAAATCATCAATATCCATACCTATTTGCGCCATACATCCAGCGAAGGCTGCGGCGTTAAAGGTTTTCTCAGCGACGGCTGACGCGGCGAGAATTTCTAACGTTTGTTTGAAATCATCAGCTTGTTGCGGTGCACTTAACTGTTGTTCCAACTGCTTAGCAAGCTCTAAATAACTGGTCTCACCATCAATGCGTAACGATAAACCGAAGTGAAAAATATCAACCAATTCTAAAATAACTTGCTCGGTATCTGGAGTTTGCTTTTTCCACCATTTCCAACCGTAATGATCAAGCATTTCAGCGCATTCAACCCAAATAGCGCGATACCATTCAAAGCCTTGGCTAAACCATTGATCATGAACTTTGGTGTTCATGGCATTTTGCATTTCTAGCATCACCACTAGTTTGTTTAAATTGGCAGACATATCTCTTCCAGTTACTATTTTAATTGCCGTAATAATACAGATAAATACTCTTCGATGAAATCGATTCTACGTACTGATTGTGGTTAATACGCAGAGGTCGCTAACACAAATATTGCCAATATAGCTAAGGGCATTTCATTACGCGGCACCCGAGGATATTTTGCTAACTGAAAACTGACGGCTACCTGCCTGTAGTAAATTCTTGCCATGAATTAATCAGGTCTACAAAATCTTCAAAACCACAGCCGCTACTTAAACCATTTTCTTCAAGCATCAGTTCATCGTCTTGATAAGCAAATAAATCTTCAGAGTCTTGATGCAAGGCATGGGCTTCAAAAATGGCTTCATCTTTATTTAAAATCAAATCAATTTCTTGACCTTGCAGTGTCAGCGGCTCGAAACTTCTAGCAACTGAGGCGATTAAAGCCTGCACCATGGCGATTTTATCTTTACCGATTTCTTCATTAAGCCAACGGCCAATAACAGCATGTTCACTGCTAATTTTGATACGTAAGCCACTGATTGGATCACGTATAAACTGGTATTCCATAAGGTTCCCTAAATACAACTAATGATCGGGATTATACCCTAGTCAGCTATGAATAAATAAAGCCAGATACAAAAATAGCGCTAAAAAGCGCTATTCTTTGAAGTGATACAGCTACCGATAAGATCTAAACCGCGCGGCATCAATGATTGCCCAAATATAGACGATCGGCAGTAATATAAAACCAATCGCAACATAAATAAGCGCGCCACTAATAACCCACGCTAGGAAGAAACCAATTGCCGCCATGATCCGGCCTTGAACTAACTGCCCTAAACCTGGGAAAAATATATTACAAATCGCTGCGATAACATTACCGCCTGAACCTTGCTCTGCCATGTTAACCTCAATTATTAATTTAATTTTATTCTTATCTACTTACATTCTTCATGCCAATTATTTAGTTATTAAAAATCAATATGTTAAAATCAACGGTAATACGAAGAACTAGCTAAAATCGTGATTTTTACTAAATATAAGTCAAATTGGCGATATCACTTCACACCATTGATCTAGCTTAGCTAAAAAATGACTATAAATGAATCATTAAGTTTTTAAAGCCTTTAGACTATGTATTAAATTAACTGGTTATAAAAACAGTATTTTATTTAGCCTAACAAAAACACCTGTTATACTGCTTTTAATATTGATTGAAAAGGCGTGATGATGGACGTTTCAGAATTACTCGACGGTTTAAATGATAAACAACGGGATGCAGTTGCAGCCCCACTCCAAAATATGCTGGTGCTTGCTGGCGCAGGCTCTGGGAAAACTCGAGTACTCGTTCATCGTATCGCATGGTTAATGCAGGTTGAGCAAGCCTCCGCTTATAGTATTTTTGCAGTAACCTTTACCAATAAAGCAGCTAAAGAAATGCGCACGCGCGTTGAACAGGCCCTTCAGGCACCAGTAGGTGGTATGTGGATTGGTACTTTCCATGGCTTATCACACCGTATATTGCGTGCCCACCATCGCGAAGCAAACTTACCAGAAGCGTTTCAAATTTTAGACTCTGATGATCAACTTAGAATGATCAAACGCTTATTAAAAGCCATGAATATTGATGACAAAAAATGGCCTGCAAAACAGTTTGGCTGGTATATCAGCGCCAAGAAAGATGAAGGTCTGCGCCCCAAAGATATCCAAGCTTACGACATCAACGAACAAATGATGCTTAAAGTTTACACCGCTTATCAAGAAGCATGTGATCGAGCCGGATTAGTTGATTTTGCCGAAATCTTATTACGTAGTTTTGAAGTACTAAAAAATAATCCAACCTTACTACGTCACTACCAGCAACGTTTTGCCCATATGCTAGTAGACGAGTTTCAAGATACCAACACCATTCAATATGCATGGCTTAAATTATTAGCCGGCGATACCAACAGCATCATGATCGTAGGTGATGATGACCAAAGTATTTACGGTTGGCGTGGTGCTAAAATTGAAAACATTAAGCGCTTTTTGACCGATTTTAAAGCCGAAACTATTCGCCTTGAACAAAACTATCGCTCTACTGCCACTATTCTAAAAGCGTCTAATGCACTTATTCAAAATAACTCAGACCGAATGGGTAAAAGCCTCTGGACTGATGGCAATGATGGTGAACCTATTTCTGTTTATGCCGCTTTTAACGAATTAGACGAAGCGCGCTTTGTAAGCAGCAAATTACGCAGCTGGTTAAACGCTGGTAATGCCCTACAAGATGCGGCGATTTTATATCGTAGTAACGCGCAATCGCGGGTACTTGAAGAAGCCATGTTACAAGAAGGCTTGAAGTACCGCATTTACGGCGGTATGCGCTTCTTTGAACGTCAGGAAATTAAAGATGCGCTGGCATATTTACGGCTCGTAGGTAATCGTCAGGATGATGCTGCATTTGAGCGAGTGATTAACACTCCTGCTCGTGGCATTGGCGATAAAACCTTAAGCCATATTCGCGATTGTGCGCGTAGCGAATCATTGCCATTATGGTACGCCGCCAAAGCCATCGTAGAACAACAACATTTATCAGGACGTGCGGCGACGGTTGTTACTAAGTTTGTTGAACTGGTAGAACATATTGAAGATAAAATTGGTGATCTCACTTTAGAAGAGCAAGCGAAATACGCTATTCAAACATCTGGTTTAATGGCGATGTACCAAGCAGAAAAAGGCGAAAAGGGCCGCGCCCGGGTAGAAAACTTAGAAGAGCTGATCAGCGCCTGTGGCCAATACGAACTCCCGGAAGATGAAGAGTTTAGCTCACCACTGCAAGGATTCTTGGCTTATACCTCACTGGAATCCGGTGATGGTCAAGCTGAAGAACATGAAGATGCAGTGCAAATGATGACGTTGCACTCAGCGAAAGGCTTAGAGTTTCCACTCGTATTTATGGTTGGTGTTGAAGAAGGCATGTTCCCATCTCAACAAAGTAATGAAGAATCAGGTCGGTTAGAAGAAGAGCGTCGTCTTTGTTATGTCGGCATGACTCGCGCCATGGAAAAACTCTATATTAGCCATGCCGAGAGCCGCCGTCTTTATGGTCAAGAAAAGTACCACAGTCCATCACGCTTTTTACGTGAAATGCCTGAAGATTGTATTGAAGAAATTCGTATTAAAACTCAAGTATCGCGACCACCCGCAGCAGGACGATTTAGCTCATCAGTAAGTCATGCCGTATTTGAAGAAAGTGGCTTTAGCTTAGGACAACACGTATTACATGCAAAATTTGGTATGGGAACGGTTATTAATTACGAAGGCAGTGGCGCTCAATCTCGCGTACAAGTGAATTTTGATGACTTTGGTAGTAAGTGGTTAGTAACTGTTTATGCACGACTACAAGCCATTTAACTCGTTAATAAGTAATATCCTACCGCAAATTGCCTATGCTAAACATAGGCAATTGCTACTCATTACTGGCGAACAAAACTGGTGTTATCAACAGGCTAATGAGTTACTCAAGCAACTTTGCCATCCGCTTGTTAAGGTATTATCAACTAGTGGCGAACTCACTGACAGTAGCTGGCCTGAACATACTCATCAAATTCTTGGCCAAGAATTTCAGCATGTTATTTATGACGGTTTTAGTGGCTTAGTGCCAGACAAATTTGCTGCTCTTAGTGGCACTGTTCAGGCTGGCGGTTTATTTATTGTATTGTTGCCAGAACTTGATGATTTACACTATTGGTGTGACCCAGCACTGACCGCCTTTCAATCATTTGCTCAACAACAACAGCAGAGTTATTTTAACCAACGCTTTGCACGCTTACTCCAGAGTAATTTGTATCTGCACCTCAGCCAACAATCAGGCTGGCAAACGTTACCAGAAACAAGCCAGCTAACAGGTAAAATAAACCTAACTGAACAGCAATTTTGCATCGAGCAAATCATTAGAACTGCCAACGGTAGAGCCAACCGCCCTTTATTGATCAGCGCAGATCGTGGCCGCGGAAAATCGGCGGCTTTAGGGCTTGCTGCTGCAACACTTAACGATAAAAAAATACTCATTTGTGCACAGCAGTTTAACGCCCTACACAGCTGTTTTAAACACTTTGCCGCAGCACGAGGATTAAGCTATCAAACTCGGGATAAACAACTCGCCAACTTGCATTATATTGCACCCGATCAATTACTAAATGAACTACCTGACTGTGATGTATTGTTGGTTGATGAAGCTGCTGCGATCCCAGTACCATTATTAATTAAAATGCTCACGCATTATCCCCGCATTATATTTGCCAGCACTATGGTAGGTTATGAAGGGAATGGCCGCGGGTATACTTTAAAATTCAAACGTTACCTAGAGCAACATTATAAAAATATGCATAGTGTTACTCTAGAGCAACCAATTCGCTTCGCAGCGAATGATCCGCTAGAACAGCATATTTGTAATTTGTTAGCACTTGACGCCGATTATCAAGATATTACGCTAGACACCAGCGCTCTGCTCTATTCTGAACTGACTCCCCAACACCTTGCTGAAAATGAAGCACTACTGCGTCAAGTCATTGGGCTATTAGCATTAGCGCATTATCAAACTAGCGTGAATGACTTGCGCCACTTACTCGACGCGACAGAGCAACGCATCTTTGTATGTCAGCAACAAGGCGTTATTATTGCAGTATGCCTAATTGCGATTGAAGGCGGTTTAACCGCAGACTTGAGTCAACAGGTTGTTAGTGGTCAACGTCGCCCACAGGGGCATTTGATGGCGCAAACATTAGCACAGTTAAGTGCTAATGCTGACGTACTAACAAGGTTGTGTGCTCGTGTTGTGCGCATTGCTGTAGCTCCATCACAGCATAGTAAATGTATTGGTTCACAACTTATTGCTCATTGTGAACAGCAACTAGCATCAAGCTGTGACTGGTTTGGAGCCAGTTTTGGCGCTAATGCGAGCCTACTCAAGTTTTGGCAAATGGCGGGGTTTAGTTTAGTTAAACTAGGCTTTATGCAAGATAAAGCGACTGCAGAACATGCAGCTCTTGTGGCTAAAAGTTTAACTGATCGCAGCTCGCTAATTAAAAATCTGAAAACTGATTTTCAATCAGACTTTGCATTGCAACTACTTGATCATTTCAATCAGTTAGATCAACAATTAGTCGAACAAGTACTGCGTGACTGTGCTCAACATAACGCTGATAACATCCAAGATACACGTCTAGCTGCATTACTAACAACAGATTACCAAATTTTTACCATCAAACCTTTATTGTGGCGGACACTTTGGTGCACACCAAGCAGCTTATCTAATTGCGATGAAAATACCAAATGTCTTTTTATTAGACTAATATTACAAAACTGGTCATCACAAAAGGCACAAATAGTTTTACAGATCCGTGGTAAAAAATCACTCGATAAACTATTCAAACAGGCTGTTACTAATTGGTATGAACAATACTTACTTAAAAAATTACCTTAGCGTTCTTTTCTTCTTTTCATTTTCACATAGCAATTTCGCCTATGCCGAGAACAAGCCAGCGATAAAATTAGGCATGTCTACCGCGTTAACAGGACCTGCCAAACAAATTGGTGAACAACTTTACCTAGGTAGTAATATCTATTTTAACAAGCTAAATAAAAACGGAGGTATCAACGGAGCACACGTAGAATTAATAGTCGCCGACGATGGTTATGAACCAAAACGCGCAGTAAGTAATACTCGTCGCTTTATTTATCAAGACAAAGTAGATGCGCTATTCGGTGCAATGGGAACTCCAACAAGCTTTGCTGTTTTACCAATCCTTGAACAACTGCAAATTCCATATTTAATGCCTTACAGCGGCGCTAAATTTTTGCATTATCAGCCAACAATTAATGTATTCAACATAAGAGCTAGCTACGATGATGAAGCTGACGAGCAAATAAAATACCTAGTCGAAGAAAACAATCACACACGTATTGGGTTTTTAATTCAAGCAGATGAATTTGGTCTTGTAGTAGAATCTGGATTGCGAGAATCGCTCGCCAAACACAATCTAAAGCCAGTTAAAGTCGCTCGCTATCAACGAAATAGTAATGATATTAAGGATGCTCTCAAAGCACTAAAAGCCAGCGGTGCTACTGCCATTTGCTTAGTCGGCACATACAAACCATTATCTGAATTTATAAATAGCGCATATGAACAACAGTTTATGCCTGACTACACCAGTATATCTTTTGCCTCAAGCAATGACTTATTTGCTCGCCTAAAATACTCCAGTAAACTTATGGCGACCGAAGTAGTCCCTAACCCTAATAAATGTGACGCCTATTGGTGCACTGAATTCTTAAAAGATATGGCTGCAGCGCAAATTAACACACCTAATCGTCTGCACTTTGAAGGCTATCTCAATGCAATGGTGTTTAGCGCCGCAGCACAACGCTGCCCGCAACCACTGCAACATAATTGTTTAATGCAGCGCCTAAATATTATTTTTAGTGAAGATAAACAAATAAACGCGTTATTCGTCAATAAAACTGATAAGAATAAGCATACTGTCTATCGCTCTGTGTTTTAACAAAATAGCTGCGCTTTCTAAATAATGTTCTATTATTAAGCTATATATTTAGGAGGTGAGGACACTATGGACTTAATTAATTTTAGAGTAGGCCAGAAAACAATTTCATTAAAAATTCTCGACATACTTTTAACTGAACGCTTTGAAGATAATTTAACCTCATTACCTAACGACAATAAAAGTTTTATTGGTGTTAAAGACTATATGGAAACCCCCACTCCAATATTTGATCTAGGTATTATTCTCAACAAACAATCAACACAAGAAACCAATCAATCATTAGTCGAATTATTTAGCGAGTGGCAACAAAAGCAACAAGAATGGTTTACTGCACTAGAGATTAGTATCAAACATAATCAGCCGTTTAATCATAATACCGACGTTCAGCAGTCAAATTTTGCAAAATGGTACAGTCATTTCAAAACTGAAAATGAAGATCTCAAAGCAATTATAGAACGCTTTAAAACCCCTCATAGTCGGCTATATACAAAAGCGAATAAATTAATCGAGTTGGTAAAACAAAACAACGAAAAACAAGCGCTAGTTGAACTGAGCATAGAGCGTAACAGCAACTACATGCAACTCATCAGATTGTTTGAATCTGCCAAAGAACAGATCTTGCTCGATCATAAACCCATTATCATCTTCACCACAAAAGATGGCAGAACCCCTCACATAGGTTTACTCGTTGATAAAGTCGAAGATAATATCAGCTACAAAAAAGAAAATATCAAACCGTTAGATAAGCTCACAGATGTCGGTTTTGATATTGATTCGCAAACTAAGAATATGATGCGTGGCCTTATTAAGCTGGAAAATAAACACAGCGTACTCATAGATCCGAGTGCTATTTTCAGACCACAGCACTTAATGCACCAACAGGCAGAAGAAACCGAAGAGTATGGATTGTTTTAATGAGATAAAACGTAAAAAAGCCCGGCTCTTTCGAGTCGGGCTTTCTCAATTTGGAGCCTGGCAATGTCCTACTTTCACATAGCAAATGCTACACTATCATCGGCGCTGTTTCGTTTCACTACTGAGTTCGGCATGGGGTCAGGTGGGTCCAAAACGCTATTGT